>DATNMT010000567.1:0-2872 GCA_035602495.1 Bradyrhizobium sp. | reverse complement strand
CCGACGGTCGGCCGCATCGCCAACGGCGCCATCATCGAGCGCGAGATCGAGTTCGCGCTCAATCGCCTGCCCAATGTGCGGCTGGCGCTGCGCAACGCCGATTTCACCACCGCGAAACGGATCGCGGCGGCGGTCAATGATTATCTCGGCGTCAAGACCGCCGAACCGATCGATCCCTCGACCGTGCAGTTGTCGATTCCCCCCGAATTCAAGGGCAATGTCGTCGCCTTCCTGACCGAGATCGAGCAATTGCAGGTCGAGCCCGATCTGGCGGCAAAGATCATCATCGACGAACGCTCCGGCATCATCGTGATGGGCCGCGACGTCCGCGTCGCCACCGTTGCGGTCGCGCAAGGCAATCTCACGGTCACGATCTCCGAAAGCCCGCAAGTCAGCCAACCCAATCCGCAGTCGCGCGGACGGACGGTGGTGACACCGCGCACCAGCGTCGGCGTTACCGAAGACGGCAAGAAGCTTGCGGTGGTGAAAGATGGCGTCTCGCTGCAGCAATTGGTCGACGGCCTCAACGGGCTCGGCATCGGACCCCGCGACCTGATCGGCATCCTGCAGGCGATCAAGGCCGCCGGCGCCATCCAGGCCGACATCGAGGTGATGTGATGCAATCGAGCCTCATCAGCAACCACACCGGCAGCATGCCCGCCAAGGCCATGATGCCGATGATCAACGGCCGGCCGGACTATCAGCTTGCCGATGCGCTGAAGAAAGTCTCGCCGCAGGCGCAAGCCAAGGCCAAAAGCGCGGCGACCGATTTCGAGGCGATGTTCCTGAATTCGATGTTTTCGCAGATGACCAGTGGCCTCAAGGGCGAAGGTCCGTTCGGCGACACCACGGGCACCGGGGTGTGGCGTTCGATGCTGACCGAGCAATATTCGAAATCCTTCGCCAAGGCCGGCGGCGTCGGCATTTCCAACGACGTCTATCGCACGCTGATCCTGCAGCAGGCCGGGCGCAGCAGCTAGATTCCTATGGGGAAACGGACATGAACCAGCAGCTACAACGGCGAGAAGCGCCCGCCCCGCCCGCTCCGGCATCCTCGCCGGCCGAGGCACGAAAGCTCGCCGAGAACCTGATGGAGGTGATGAGCGCGCTGCTCGGCGTGATCGAAACCGAAACCGAGCTGGTGCGCGCCGGCAAGCTGCGCGAGGCGATGGCGTCCGAGCCGCGAAAGACCGAGCTGTCGCGCCGCTATGTCAACGCGGTCGGGCTGTTGAAGGCCAGCCAGAAATATCTGTCGCAAACCGCGCCCGAGCTTCTCGCCACGCTGCATCGTCATCACGACACCTTCCGCGCCATGCTGCAGATCAACCTGACGGTGCTGGCGACGGCGCATGCGGTGTCCGAAAGCGTCATCCGCGGCGTCAATGCCGAGATTCAGCGCCGCAACATTCCCAATACCTATACGGCGGCCGGACGGCGCGCGGCGCCGGGGCCGCGCAACATGACGCCGCTTGCGGTCAGCCGCTCGCTCTGATCGAGCAGCTCGCGTCGCCGGCGCGATGCCGACAATTTTCATCAAATGATCGCGTCCGCGTCAGCGCGGCGTTCAGCGCGTTCTCTAACAAAACGTTGAGAGGTGTCAGGCCATTATTGCCGATTGAGAGGGGTTGGGATTTGACTCGAGGGAGGCCAGGAGGCTGCCATGAGTTCGGATTTCAGCATCAGGCCGGTGGGGGCGCCGGCTGCTTTGTCTATTGTACAGCCCGCCGTCAGCGCGGCGATCGGCAATGCTGTTGCGACGGACCTGCCGGCGAGCCAAAGCGTCACGGTGGCGGATGCGAGCGTAGCCGCGCGCAATGATCCGCAGGTTCTGAACGATTCCGTCTCGCATCAGGCGTTCATCGATCAGGCCGCGGCCACGATCGTCTATCAGGTCATCGATACCAGGACCGATGCGGTGGTTGCTCAATTTCCGGATGAGGCGGTGCTGCGCCGGCGCGCCTATTTCCACGCCCTCGATCTGACCAAGGGCGAGGCGCCGCGCATTCTCGCCACCGACCGCAGGGCCTGAGCAGCGGCGCCGGCGTTTCGTTGATCCGTAGAGGTCGTCAGGCCTTGCCCGAAAGGCCCGCGGCGAGGTTGCAGTTGATGTCGATCAGCGGCTTCAGCTTGGCCGGATCCGGATCCATCTGCATCTCGATCGTCTGCTTCATGACGAAGACGCCGATATTGGCGATGTTCTGGCGGATTTCCATCGGCTGCGGATTGTCGTTGGTCTCCGCCGCGCTCATGAAGATCGACCACAGGCGGCGATTGAACAGCAGCGCGTTGTGCATGTTCTTGTCGGGACCGGTCCAGTTGGCCTGGATGTCCTGCAGCTGCCGTGCAGCCTTCAGCAGCGCCTGCGCCTCGATTTCCCGAGGAGATGCCGTCGTCTGCGACGTGCGGGCATAGGCTTGAGCGGCGTGCGACATCCATCACCTCTGACAGGGGTTTCCGCAGGACTTCGACTTCGAAGCTGCCCAAGGTTTGTACTTCGTTGCCCTTAAATTATGGTTAGCAACCGTTACCGCATTTGTCGGGACATAGACAAAATCGGAGCATTCTTGAGGTCCGGCGGAAAAGCGGTCACATCAGGAAAACGGCGGGGTTTCCCCCGCCGTTTCCGATTGATCCAGCCCGACGATATCAGCGCAGCAGCTGGAGCACGCTCGCCTGCGACTGGTTCGCCAGCGCCAGCGCCGAGACCGCGATCGACTGGCGGGTCGCCAGCGCCTGGCTGTTGGCCGCTTCCTCGTTGGTATCGGCCATCGTCAGGTTGGACGAACCGGTCTGCAGCACGTTGATCAGGTTTTTGGAGAAATCCTGGCGGATCTGCACGATCGACAGGTTCGAACCAAGCGCGGAAGCTTCG
>DATNMT010000562.1:0-17732 GCA_035602495.1 Bradyrhizobium sp. | reverse complement strand
TTTGCTGCCGTGCATGAGTCCGCCGTTGGCACATCGCGTCATTTCGCTGCGCTGCGGAATTTGGTCGCGATCGGGGCATAGCGGACTCAGGCGAGCCATCCGCCCGGCAGATTGATGAGTTCACGGCCTGAACTCATGGCGAGAAAAAGCTGTTTCATGCCTTTTTATTTTTTGCGTGCTTTCGCTCGCGTACCCGCAGGCGTGTTCTTCTTCAATCTGGTCTGATTGTATTCGATGGCGGCGCGGACCAGATTTTTCAGGGCAGGCTCATTGATCTTGTCGCCCTCGACGAAATCGATCGCGCGTCTGGCGTTGCCCTCGAGGCCGGCGTTGAAGAGCTTGTCGGGATCGCGGAGTTGCGCCCCGTGGGCAAAGGTAAGCTTCACCTTGCCCTTGTGGGCGTTGGCGACCGCGATCATTCCGTCGCGGGACCACACCGGGCTTCCCATCCACTTCCATTCCTCGATGATCTCCGGGTCGGCCGCAAGGATGGCCTTGCGGACGCCGGCGAACGTCTTGCCGCGCCAGTCGGTTAGTTCCGCGATCATCCGGTCGATACGTTCCGATGGATTCATTGGATCTTTCTCGCGCTCCGGTGAAGCTGGCCGTGACCGCCGCTTTCTATTTTCGACGGGTACGATCATGCGTCCGCCGAACCACATGCGGCGGATAAGGCCGTCTTTCAGCGTGAACTGATGGTAGAACGCGGCCGCGATGTGGACCACGATCAGAATGGCCAGTAGCGTTGCAAGAACCGCACGGGCCCGGAATGTCGGAAACACGGCGAAACTGTCGGGCAGAGGTTCGCCATTGGGCTGGAACACGCCGCTAATGAGCCACCCGGTGAACCATCCGGTGCCGATCATCGAAAACACGATCACATAGAAGCTGTAGTGCGCAATCGAGGCCAGCCGGTCGAGCAGGGGCGATCCGATTGTCGCCGTTGCCGGACGGGCGCTCCATCGACGGATGATGGAGCGCAGGATCATCAATACCAGCACGAACATGCCGCCCGCCATGTGCCAAACCAGGATATCGAGTTTCCTCGGATCGGTGTTCGGCATATTCGCAAGCACGAAGAAGCCGAGGCACAGAAGACCGATGATCATCAGCGCGACCAACCAGTGCAGCGTCACGAGCCCGGGCTGGTAACGCGAGGCGAGGGCGCGGCTCACGACAGGCCCCCCACCACACGTTCGAGGTCCGCGAAGAATTTTTGCCACCCGAACCTGGCGCCCTGGAAGGCCTGCTTCTGATCCGGCCGGAAGCCCGACTGCTCCATGCGCAGGCGGGTCCCCGTGCTCGTCGGGGTGAGGGTAAAGGTCACCACGCTCTTCAGATTGTAGGCCGCATCGTCGTGGGCGAAATTCCAGGTGTAGGACAGCGTCTTGTTTGGCTCGACGGCAAGCACCTCGCAGTCCAGCACGCCGCCCCAGTCTCCGCGAAGATTGAAACTGTGGCCCACGACCGGCTTGAAATCGTTCTTCATGAGCCACTTCTCGATCAGGTGTGGTTGAGTGAGCGCGCGCCAGAGTTTTTCCGGCGGATGGGGTATCTCACGCTCGACAATGACGGAGAGCGTTTCGCTCGCGGTAGTGGTCATTGGTCCATCCTTTTGAGCAGATCTTCGAGGTGGTCGAAGCGGCTTTGCCAGAAGCCGGCCATTTGGCTCGTCCAGTCGATCAGCGGGGCCAGGGCGCCGAGCTGGGCGCTATAGTGCGTCTGGCGGCCTTCATGGCGGTCGCGCACCAGCCCCGCCTGCTTCAGGACCCCGAGATGTTTCGAGACCGCCGGTTGCGAGACGCCGGCCCGGGCCGTCAGGTTCCCGACCGTCTGTTCTCCGTCGCGACACAGCCGCTCGAAGATGGCCCGCCGCGTCGGATCGGCGAGCGTCCTGAACAGCATATCGTGAGCGTTCGGCATTTAGGATCGATAACCCGTTGGTTATTGATCGACGTATAACCACTGAGATATGTATGAGTCAAGCGGGAACGTGGAGGGAAAGTTATCGCCTTGCTTAGGCCCAGCTTGAATCTAACATACCCCGCTGGTTATGCATTATGCACGATCTGATCGATCATACGTGGAGGGGCGGGGCGATGTGGTGACGCGTTGCTATCCGCAGTGGCCCTGCGCACGCAACTAACAGGACCTAAGCCTCGAAGAAGCGATTCTTCGGCCGGGGCAGGCCGAGATTCTCCCGCAACGTCCGGCCTGCATATTCCTTGCGGAAGATCTCGCGCTTCTGCAATTCGGGCACGACCTTGTCGACGAAATCGTCGAGGCCAGCGGGAAGGAACGGGAACATGATGTTGAAACCGTCGCAGCCGAAACTGGTCAGCCATTCCTCCATCTGATCTGCGATTGTCCGGGGCGTGCCGACGAACGACAGCCCGCCATAACCGCCGACGCGCTGCGCAAGCTGGCGCACCGTGAGCTTGTCGCGTGCGGCGGCATCGACCAGCCGCTGCCGGCCGCTCTTGGAGGCGTTGGTTTCGGGGATCGGCGGCAACTGCCCGTCGGGATCGAAACCGGAGGCGTCGGTGCCCAACTGCACCGACAGTGACGCAATCGCGCTGTCGTAGTGCACCCGGCTGTCGAGCAGCGCGCGTTTCTCTTTTGCTTCCTCGACGCTGTCGCCGACGACGACAAAGGCGCCCGGCAGGATTTTCAGGTGGTCGGGGTTGCGGCCAATCTTTTCCATGCGGCCCTTGATGTCCGCGTAGAGCTTTTGCCCGTCGGCAAGAGGGCCACCGCCGGTGAACACGGCTTCCGCCGTCTCCGCCGCCAACTGCCTGCCGTCGTCGGACGCGCCGGCCTGCACGATCACCGGCCAGCCCTGCACCGGGCGGCCGATGTTGAGCGGGCCGCGCACCGAGAGGTATTTGCCCTTGTGGTCGAGCACGTGCATCTTTGCCGGCTCGAAATAAAGCCCGGCTTCGACGTCGCGGACAAAAGCGTCGTCGGCGAAGGAATCCCACAAGCCGGTCACCACGTCGTAGAATTCGCGCGCCCGCCTGTAGCGCTCGGCGTGCTCCATGTGGTCGTCGAGCCCGAAATTCAGCGCCGCGTCCGGATTGGACGTGGTGACGATGTTCCAGCCAGCGCGGCCATTGCTGATGTGATCGAGCGAGGCAAAGCGGCGCGCGACATGATACGGCTCGTCGAAGGTGGTCGATCCCGTCGCGATCAGCCCGATATGCTCGGTGACGGCGGACAGCGCCGACAACAGCGTGAACGGCTCGAACGAGGTGACGGTGTGGCTGCGCTTTAGCGCATTGACCGGCATGTTCAGCACGGCCAGATGATCGGCCATGAAAAAGGCGTCGAATCTTCCGGCCTCCAGTTTCTGGATCAGCCGCTTGATGTGGGCAAAATTGAAATTGGCGTCCGGCCAGGCGCCGGGATAGCGCCAGGCGCCGGTGTGAATGCTGACCGGCCGCATGAAAGCGCCGAGTTTCAACTGACGTTTTGCCATTGCTGTTCCCAAGTCTTCGCTCGGATAGAAATAGGCAGCCTCTCCGGCATAGCCATCGTACGAGAGAAGAAGATTATTGCGTTTTTGAAAGTTTGATCAGCGCAAATCATCTCACGTCGAGATTCCCCGATGTGCAATTGCACATCTGAGGTTCGCGCTGGCGCGCCCCCGGAATGACGGAGAGGACCCTACGCCCCCAGCACATCCCTGTGCATCCCGCCGCCGTAGAAATGGAAAAACGGCACCGGCGCGTCGTGGCCGAGCGGGCCGGTGGCGAGACGCTTTTCCAGTTCGCCCAGCACATTTTTCGTCATCGGATGCAAATCGGCGAGCGGTTTTGAGCCGATCTCGACCCAGACCAGCTCCACCAGTTCGGCATCGGCGTGGATCACGCCCTCGACCCGGTGGGTGATGGCGGAGGCGTCCGCGGTAAAAAACCGTGTGTCAAATCGCCGGACGCGGCCAGGCGGGGTGATCGCGCGCGCGATCAGAAACAATCCGGACGGATCGGGCAGCAGGCCGGCCTCCGTAAAGGGCTTCCACGCGCCCTCGAGTTTCGGCGCAGCACCATTGCTCTTGCGGCCGAGACAGAGGCCGGTTTCCTCGCAGGCCTCGCGGATCGCCGCGATCGCGAGCGAACGCGCGCGCGATGCGGTGATCTTCGGACGGCCTTTCAGCAGGTTTGCTTCCAGCGCCGTCGGAATCGGCGCCGCGACCGGCACGCGATTGTCGGTCTTGTCGACCCGGCCGCCGGGAAAGACGAATTTGCCGGGCATGAACACCACCTTGTCGTGGCGTTTGCCGACCAGCACTTTTGGCGTCGAGGCGGTGCGATCGACCAGGATCAGCGTGGCGGCGTCGACCGGGCGGCGGTAGGGATGATGATCGGCTTCCTTTTCTGTTTTTTCGGTCATCGTGTCCGCCGTCCCCCTTTGCGTTTCTTGTTTGTTCGAGCGTCCGGCTATTCTGTCGGATTTTCCTCGTCAAATCCATGCATGCGCAGCGCCCATTGGAGGCCGACCACGGCGCCCTTTACCGGTTGCAGCAATAACAGCGATGCGAGCAGCGTCGCCGGCATGTAGATCGCCAATTGCAGCACCACTGGCGGCGAATAGTTGATTTCGATCCATAGCGCCAGCGGCACCATGATGTGGCCGACAATGATAATGACGAGATAGGCCGGGAGGTCGTCGGCGCGGTGTGGCGTGAAATCGAGCCCGCAAACCGGGCATTTGTTGTCGACCTTCAGGAAGGCGCGAAACAGCTTGCCTTCGCCGCAGCGCGGGCAGCGGCCGCGAAAGCCACGCTTCATCGCGGTCCAGACGTCGCGCTTCTCGACACGTGCGGATTCCTGGCTCCAGACGATCGGATGCCCGCTCATGGTTTCCATGATTTGCCCTTTCTCGGTTTGCCGGCCTTGGCTTTGCCCGGCCTGCGATCCTGCTTGCGCGGGCTTCGGCCCGGATGCGGCCTGGCCTGCGCCCCGGGAGCATTCTGGCGTTTGCGTACACGGGAAGGGACATTGCCTTCCGACAGCAATTCGAAGCGCAGGGCGCCCGCGACGGGTGCTGCTTCCACCAGACGTACCTCGACCACGTCGCCGAGCCGGTGCATGGCGCCGCTGCGGCTGCCAACCAGCGCGTGGCGCGTCTCGTCATAGTTGAAATATTCGGTGCCGAGTGTGCGGATCGGAATCAGCCCGTCGGCGCCGGTATCGGTCAGCTTCACGAACAGGCCGGCGCGGGTGACGCCGGAGATGCGGCCCTGAAAGGTGGCCCCGATGCGGTCGGCGAGGAAATGCGCAATCAGCCGGTCGGCGGTCTCGCGCTCCGCCTTCATGGCGCGGCGTTCGGTGACGGAGATTTGGGCGGCGACTTCGGTCAGCGTCTCCACCGTCTCGGTCTCCGGCAGCGCGCCTTCGCCAAGGCCCAGGGCCCGGATCAGCGCGCGGTGCACGACGAGATCGGCGTAACGGCGGATCGGCGAGGTGAAATGCGCATAGCGCCGCAAGTTGAGGCCGAAATGACCGTAATTCTCGGCGGCGTATTCGGCCTGGGCCTGGCTGCGCAGCACCACTTCGTTCACCAGCGGTTCGGAATCGTGACCCTTGACCTGCGCCAGCACGCGATTGAACAAAGCGGGGCGCAACGCGCCGCTTTTCGCGAACGGCAGATCGAGCGTCTTCAGGAATTCCTGTAAATTATGAACCTTCTCGAGCGTCGGTTCATCGTGCACCCGGTAGATAAGCGGCAGCGACTTCTTTTCAAGCATTTCGGCGGCGGCGACATTGGCCAGGATCATGAATTCTTCGATCAATTTATGCGCATCGAGCCGCTCCGGCACCACCACGCGGTCCACCGTGCCGTCGGGCTTCAACAGAATCTTGCGCTCGGGGATGTCGAGATCGAGCGGATCGCGCTCGTCGCGGGCGCGCTTGACCACCGCATAGGCGTCGTAGAGCGGCTTCAGGATCGGCTCGAGCAGGGGACCGGTAGTGTCATCGGGCCGGCCGTCGATTGCGGCCTGCGCCTGCGCGTAATTCAGTTTGGCGGCCGAGCGCATCAGGACGCGGTGAAAGCTGTGCGAGCGCTTGCGGCCATCATTGCCGATCACCATCCGCACCGCGAGCGCGCCGCGCGGCTGGCCCGGCACCAGCGAACACAGATCGTTGGAGATGCGCTCGGGCAGCATCGGCACCACGCGATCCGGAAAATACACCGAATTGCCGCGCGTCAGCGCGTCGCGGTCGAGCGCCGAGCCCGGCCGGACATAAAAGGCGACGTCGGCGATCGCGACGTCGACGATGTAGCCGCCCTTGTTGTTGGGATCGGGATCGGGTTGCGCATGCACCGCGTCGTCATGATCTTTGGCATCGGGCGGGTCGACGGTGACCAGCGGCACGTCGCGCCAGTCCTCGCGTCCCTTCAGCGTCGCAGGCTTTGCCTCCTCGGCCTCGCGCAACGCGGCCGCCGAAAACGCCTGCGGGATTTCGTGGGCGTGGATCGCGATCAGGCTGACCGCTTTTTCGCTCGCCAGCGAGCCGAGCCGCTCCTTGACCTTGCCGGAGGCAAGTCCGTAGCCGCGCGAGCGCACCAGATCGACGCTGACGAGATCGCCATCCTCGGCGCCGCCGGTGTCGGCCTTGGCGATGTTCAGTTCGCGGCCGGCCTGCTTCTTGTCGACCGGGATCAGCCGCCCGCCGCCGCCGGGGGCGGCGCGAAAAATGCCGAGCACACGGGTCCTGGCGTGGTCGACCACCTTGATGACGCGCCCGGCATAGACGGCGCCGGCGCTGTCCTCCAGTTTCTCGATCCGCAGCAGCGCGCGGTCGCCGACACCGGCCGCGGTGCCCGGCTGCGGCCGTCTCGGAATATGAATGCGGATTTTCGGCGGCTCGCCGCTTTCCACCTCGTCCCATTCGGCGGGCGTTGCGATCAACTCGCCGTCATTGTCGCGCCCGGTGATGTCGGCCATCAGTGTTGCCGGCAGCGCGGCGGGTTCGCGGACCGTCTTGCCGCGCTTTTCGATAGTGCCTTCGTCGGCGAGCTCGCGCAAAATTCGCTTCAGCTCGGCGCGGTCGGCGTTCTTCAGGCCGAACTCGCGCGCGATCTCGCGGGTGCCGACGTTCCCCGGATGCGCGCGGACGAAGGCGACGATGGCGTCCCGGGCCGGAAAGCCGAGCTCGCGGTTTTTCGCCACGCTATCCCACCTTATCCCCTGGCCTTGCCGGCGCTTTTCTTCGCGGGCGTCTTGGCGGCGGCTTGAGGCTTTGCCGGAGAGGTTTTTGCGGCCGGCGTCACCGGCGCACGCGCCTTGCTGACGGCGTCCGATTTCGGCTTTGTCACCGATTTCTTCGCGGCCGGCTTCTTCGCCGGTTTTGCCATCTTGGCCTCGACCTCGACCTTGGCAGGTTTTGTCGCTTTGGCTTTCGCGCCGCGCTTGGGCTTGCCGCCGCCCTTGGCCACGCGTTCGTCGATCAGGGCGACCGCCTCAGGCAAGGTGATGGTATCGGGCGTCTTGTCGCTCGGAATCGTGGCATTGACGCCGCCCGAGGTGACATAGGCGCCGTAGCGTCCGCTCTTGACCGCGACCGCGCCAAGGGTGGGATGATCGCCGAGCGGTTTGCCGGGATCGGCGCCGAAACGGCGGCCGCTCGGGCCTTTTGCAATCTTTTCGGCAATCAGCGTCACCGCGCGATTGAGTCCGATATCGAACACCTCGTCGCCGGCCTCGAGGCTGGCATAGGTTTTCTCGTGCTTCACGAACGGACCGAAGCGGCCGAGGCCCGCGGTGATCGGCTCGCCGCTCTCCGGATGCCTGCCGATCTCGCGCGGCAGCGACAACAGTTTCAGCGCCAGATCGAGTTCGATGTCGGAAGGCGAGGTGTTTTTCGGAATGCCGGCGCGCTTCGGCTTTTCGCCTTCGGCATAATCCTTTTGCTCGCCGAGCTGGATATAGGGCCCGAAGCGGCCGGCCTTGACGATGACGTCGAGGTCGGTCGCAGGGTCCTTGCCGAGAATGCGGTCGGCGCTGGCTTCGCTGTCGGCGGCGAGCGGACGGGTATAGCGGCATTCCGGATAATTCGAGCAGCCGACGAAGGCGCCGAATTTTCCGGCCTTCAAATTCAACTTGCCGGTGCCGCAGGTCGGGCATTGCCTGACATCGCCGCCATCCTCGCGCGGCGCATAGATGTGCGGCCCCAGCATGTCGTCGAGCGCATCCAGCACCTGAGTGACGCGCAGATCCTTGATCTCGTTGACGGCGCCGATGAAATCGACCCAGAAATCCTTCAGCACCTGCTGCCAGGAAATCTCGTTGTTGGAGATGCGGTCGAGCTGCTCTTCGAGGTCGGCGGTGAAATCATATTCGACGTAGCGCGCGAAAAAGTTTTCCAGGAACGCGACCACGACGCGGCCCTTGTCCTCGCCATGCAACCGCTTCTTCTCCAGCTTGACGTAACCGCGGTCCTTCAGCACCTGCAGGATCGAGGCATAGGTCGAGGGCCGGCCGATGCCGAGCTCTTCCATGCGCTTGACCAGCGAGGCTTCCGAGAATCGCGGCGGCGGCTCGGTGAAATGCTGGGTGACGGACAGATCCTGCCGCTTGAGCGCCTCGCCCTCGCTCATGGCGGGGAGGCGGCGGCTGTCCTCGTCGTCGCCGTCGTCGTCGCGGCCTTCCTGATAGAGCGCGAGGAAACCGTCGAATTTTATCACCTGCCCGGTGGCGCGCAGTTCGAGCAGGCGGGCGCCGGCTTTCGCCGCGATATCGACCGTGGTGCGTTCCAGTTCGGCCGATTCCATCTGGCTTGCGATGGTGCGGATCCAGATCAGCTCATAAAGTCTTGCCTGGTCGGTATCGAGGCGGCGGCGCATCTCGGCCGGCCGCCGCGACAGGTCGGTCGGGCGGATCGCCTCATGCGCCTCCTGTGCGTTCTTGGCCTTGGCCTGGTACTGGCGCGGCGCATCCGGCACATAAGCGTTGCCATAGTCCTCGCCGATCACTTTGCGCGCTTGTTGAATCGCCGAATTGTCGATCTGCACGCCGTCGGTCCGCATATAGGTAATGAGACCGGTGGTCTCGCCGCCGATATCGATGCCTTCATAAAGCCGTTGCGCGATCCGCATGGTGTGCGCCGGCGCAAAACCGAGCTTGCGGCTGGCTTCCTGCTGCAGCGTCGAGGTGGTGAAGGGGGCCTGCGGATTGCGCCGCGCCGGTTTTGCCTCGACGGTCGTGACCGTGAAATTGGCGGCCTCGATCGCGCGCTTGAAATCCTCGGCCTCCGCGCCCGAACCGATATCGAGCCGTTGAATCTTCTTGCCGTCGGCACCGACCAGGCGGGCTTCGAACGCTTCGCCGCGCGGCGTGGTCAGGGTCGCGACCAGCGACCAGTATTCGCGCGGGACGAATTTCTCGATCTCGAGTTCGCGGTCGCAGACCAGCCGCAGCGCCACCGACTGCACGCGGCCGGCCGAGCGCGCGCCCGGCAATTTGCGCCACAGCACCGGCGAAAGGGTAAAACCGACCAGATAATCCAGCGCGCGGCGGGCCATATAGGCGTCGACCAGCGCACCATCGATCTGGCGCGGATGCTTCATCGCATCCGTCACCGCCTGCTTGGTGATGGCGTTGAACACCACGCGCTCGATCTTCTGATCCTTCAGCGCGCGCTTTTCCTTCAACACCTCCAGCACGTGCCAGGAGATCGCCTCACCCTCGCGATCGGGGTCGGTGGCGAGGATCAGCCGGTCGGCGCCCTTCAGCGCCCTGGCGATGTCGTTGAGCCGGCCCGCCGCCTTGGGGTCGATCTCCCAGATCATCTGGAAATTGGCGTCCGGATCGACCGATCCGTTCTTGGCCGGGAGGTCCCGGACATGGCCGAAGGAGGCCAGAACCTCGTAGGAGGCTCCCAAATATTTATTGATCGTCTTGGCCTTCGCCGGCGACTCGACAATGACGATATTCATGTCATTCCAATGGCTTACGGGAAAAATAAAGGCCGGTCCCGCGAGACTCGCGTCGGCCGTTTCGCCCCGAACATGGGTGGTGAGGGGGTCCCTGTCAAATCGACAGATGTTGAAAGCGCGTATTGCGGCCACGCGACCACGTCAAAAAAGTTGTAAATTGCGCGCCCTGGTTGCACTCTCAAACGACGAATATTTTCAGACGCCGCAGGACTGGATGCCTAGGCCGAAGCGCGCCGACGGCGCCTTGCCGCGGCACTCGGCCTCACTTCGGTATCGCCGTCGCCGAGCACGCGGCCGTCTTGCGCACGCAGTTCGAGCTTGCGCACCGGCCGGCCCTTGTCGCGATCGACCAAAAGCGTCGAGAAGCCGCCGCGCTCCCCGGAAAATTCCTCGCTCCATTGCCGCAAGCTCACCAGCACCGGGAAAACCCCGCGCCCCTTCGGCGTCAGCAGATATTCCTGGTAGGCGCTGCCATCGGAGGCGGGCACGGTTTTCAGGATGCCGTTGTCGACCAGGGCGCGCAGCCGAACGGTGAGGATGTTCTTTGCGCAGCCGAGGTTCTTCTGGAATTCGCTGAAGCGGCGAAGCCCCAGGAAAGCGTCGCGGATGATCAGCAGCGACCACCAGTCGCCGAGCGAATCCAGCGAACGCGCGACCGGACATTCCGCGTGTTCAAAACTCGTACGTTTCACCATGGCGATCCCCGCAGAGGGCACGTGCCGTGCCGATCACGGCGTTGTGTGGTTGCATTATGAAACCAGGCCCTCTAGATGGCAATGCAGTTTAATAATGCAACCAGGTTCCATCAACCAGACCGACAGGAGACGACGATGCGGCTTGCGAACAAGACGGCGTTCATTACCGGCGGCAACAGCGGTATCGGGCTCGCGACCGCGCGGCTGTTCGTGGCCGAGGGGGCCAGGGTCGCCATCACCGGCCGGAACCGGGCGACCCTGGAGGCCGCGGCGAACGAACTCGGGCCGAACGCGCTGGCGCTGGTTGCCGACGCCACCGATATCGCGGCGACCGAAAAGGCGATCCAGCAGGCGGTGGAAAAATTCGGCAAGCTCGACATCGTATTCGCCAATGCCGGCATCCCCGGCAATACGCCGATCGGCGGGACTACGCTCGCCGCGTTCGAATCGGTGATCCGAACCAACATCACCTCGGTATTCTTCACGGTGCAAGCGGCAGCGCCGCACCTGAACGATGGCGCCTCGATCATCCTGAACGGCTCCGTGATCTCGGTGCTCGGCAATCCCGGCTACGCCGCCTATGCGGCGAGCAAGGCCGGCGTACGGGCAATGGCGCGGGTGATGGCGTCCGAACTTTCGCCGCGCGGCATCCGCGTCAATGTGGTGGCGCCGGGTGCGGCGCGCACCCCGATCTGGAACGGAGCGGCGCCCACGGCCGAAGCGTACGCGGCGCTGGACAAGCGGATTTCCCGCTCGATTCCCCTGGGCAGGCTTGGCGAAGCCGAGGAAGTGGCGAAGACGGTGTTGTTCCTCGCCTCCGACGATGCCTCGAATATTCAAGGCGCGGAAATATTCGTCGATGGCGGTTCCACAGGCTCCCCGGCAGGCGCACCGATCTATCGGGCCTAGTTCGCGAAGCCGGAACTTCAGGAAATCATGATTCGAATCAGCGCGATGGACGAGCGCCCGCGCATCGCAGTTGTGCTGATCGGTTCCACCGACGTAATTGGCGGAATTCAACCGTCGCATTGAACCTTCGTCACGCCGGGCCCGACAATGTCCGTGGGTAGGGATTTTGACCACTTACTTACGGACGGAGTCTGTTATGCCGAAAGCCGCCACCTTCTCCACGTCGATGCCTGCATTCACCGCTTCGCCGGCGAAGTCAGACAATAGCTCGCTTGATCCGATCCTGCTGTTCGGCGGAATTGGTCTGATGGCGTTCCTGATCGCGATCCTCACCGGCGTTCAGGGCGTATGGTACTGATCCCGCGCAGCACATTACGTAGCGACAACAGCCCGCCACCGTTGCTTGACGACGGCGGGCTGTGTCTCAATTTCTATGCAGCGTGCAAGTTGGTGGCGGCTTGTAACGCGCCGGTCAGCGCCTTCTCGCGATATTCCGGGCCGACCTGGACGCCGTCGGCGGAAATGAATTCGAGATTCGTGACGCCGATGAAGCCGAACACCCAGCGCAAATAGGTTTCCAGGTGTTCGCCGACCGCCGCCGGCGTGCCGGGGCCATAAAACCCCCCGCGTGAGATCGCAACAATCACGCGCTTGTTGCCGGCCAGTCCCTCCGCGCCTTGCGGGCCGTATTTGAAGGTCTTGCCTGCAATCACGATGCGGTCGATCCAGGCCTTGAGCTGGCTTGGGATGGTGAAATTGTACATGGGCGCGCCGAGCACCACGATGTCGGCGGCCAGGAACTCGTCCATCACGGCCTGACCGGCGGCGAGGTCCTGCTGCAGGGCCGGCTCGGGCGCGGCCCCTTGGGCCGCGGCGAGATATGAGCCCGACAGATGCGCCAGCGGCGTCGAGCCCAGGTCGCGATAGACGATTTCGAGGCGAGGGGTGGTTTTGCGCAGACGATCCACGATCGCGGCGGAAACCTGGCGGCTGACGGAGTGGGGGCCCAGCACGCTGGAATCGATATGCAGGAGTTTCATTGTGGTCACCCTTGGTATAAGTTTGTAACTGGGGCTATATGAGTGACTGTCCGCAAACTCCGCAAGAACGCACATTTTTGAAACCCGAGCACAGCCGTGAAACCTGAGCACACCGATGTGACCGTCCTGCCGCCCTATGCGCATGAGAGCAGCGACTGTCGCGGCGTTGCCTCGATCCTGGCGCGGGTCGGCGACAAATGGAGCCTGTTCGTCATCATGCTGCTCGGCAACGGCCCGCGGCGTTTCAACGAGATCAAACGCATGGTTGGCGGCATCTCGCAGCGGATGCTCACGCTGACGCTGCGTGGACTGGAACGCGATGGCCTGGTCACCCGAACGGTGTTTCCGACCATTCCGCCGCGGGTCGATTACGAACTGACCGATCTCGGACGCGGATTGTGGCAGCCGGCGGAAGCGCTCGGCAAATGGGCGCACGATCATCAAACGGAGATCGAGGACGCACGGGCGCGGTTCGACCGGCGCAACGACGCGGCGTGACCGCCTCGCCGTTAGATCAGCGACACCAGCCCGCCGCCATGGCGCTCGAGCCGGCCGGCAAGTTCCAGTTCGAGCAGCACGGTGCGCACGATGGCTGGCGAAGCGCCGGCCATCCGGATCAGATCGTCGAGCAGGATCGGGGTTGGCCCGAGCAGATTCACGATGCGCGCGCGGTCGCCCGCGTCGGGCTCGGTTGCCAGCGGCTCGTCGTCGGGCTCGCGTACCGCCAGCGGCCGCCCCATGATCGGCTCGACGGCGTTGATGACGTCGGAGGCTTCCGTGGTCAGCGTCGCGCCCTGTTTGATCAGGTCGTTGGTGCCGGCGGCGCGCGGATCGAGCGGCGAGCCCGGCACCGCAAACACCTCGCGGCCCTGTTCGGCGGCGATGCGCGCGGTGATCAGCGAGCCCGAGCGATGCGCGGCCTCGACCACCACCACGCCGAGCGCTGCGCCCGAGATCAGCCGGTTGCGCCGCGGAAAGTCCCGCGCGCGCGGCACATGCCCGAGCGGCATTTCGGAGATCGCAGCGCCGCCGTTCCCGATGATCTCCGCGAGCAGGTCCTCGTGCTCGGGCGGATAGACCCGGTCATGGCCGCCGGCCAGCACCGCGACGGTGCCGCTTTCGATACTCGCCCGATGCGCCGCCGCATCGATGCCGCGCGCCAGCCCTGAGGCAATGACAAAACCGGCCTCGCCAAGATCGCGCGCCAGGGAGCCTGCGAATTTCAGGCCGGCGCCGGAAGCGTTGCGCGAGCCGACGATGGCGATGATCGGCCGCATCAGCACATCGCGAGCGCCGCGCACGCCGAGCAGCGGCGGCGCATCGTCGGTTTCCGCAAGCCGCTCCGGATAACCGTCCTCGCCCTGTGCGACCAGGCTCACACCCATTCGCCCGCTGGCAGCAAGCTCGGCGCGCGCGTCCTCCTCGCTGCAAATTCGCGCCGGCCGTGCGGCACCGCCGCGCCGCGCGAGGTCGGGCAACCGCTGCAGCGCGGTGCGCGCGCTGCCGAAATGATGGAGCAGGGACCGGAACGTGCGCGGCCCGACATTGTCGGAACGGATCAGCCGCAGCCAGTCGATCCGCTGCGCGTCGGTCAGGTGCGTCGTGCCGGGTGTTTTGCTGTCCATGCGGCCCCCTGGGTGCGAGTGTGGATCAACTGGAGAGTGTAGGGAAGAGGGCTTGCCCTCGTCATTTCCCTCCGCTTGCTCCCTCGCAACCTGTTCCGTAAAAGCGGTCCGGTCTTTCTCAGGGAATAATGCCGATGATCTCGCTCGCCGAACTGCAACGCCGTATCGATTCCGGCGAGCTTTCGCCTGATGGCGCAATCGCCCAGTCGCTGGAGGCGATCGGGGCGCATGAAAAAACCATCGGCGCCTTTGCCTGCCGTACCGAAAACCCCCGCGCGCAAAACGCCGGGCCGCTGCGCGGCATTGCGGTGGGCATCAAGGACATCATTGATACCGCGGACCTGCCGACCGAAATGGGCTCGAAAATCTACCGGGGCTGGCGGCCGCGCGCCGATGCGCCGGTGGTGATGCTGCTGAAGCAGGCCGGCGCGACCATTATCGGCAAGACCACGACGACGGCGTTTGCGGCCAACGATCCGACCGCGACGCTCAATCCGCGCAACCACGCGCACACCCCGGGCGGATCGTCATCAGGATCGGCGGCGGCGGTGGCGGCCGGCATGATTCCGCTGGCGCTGGGAACGCAGACCGGCGGTTCGGTGATCCGGCCGGCCTCGTTCTGCGGCGTCGCCGCGATAAAGCCGTCGTTCCGGCTGCTGCCGACCGTCGGCGTGAAGTGTTTTTCGTGGACGCTGGATACGGTCGGCCTGTTCGCAGCCGGTGTCGAGGATCTCGCGCGCGGACTGTCGGCCATGACCAACCGGCCCGAACTGATGCCGGGGGCAACCGTCAGCGCGCCACGCATCGGGGTGGTCACGCAGGAATTCGCCGGCGCGGCGGAGGCGGCAAGCGAGGAGGCGTTGCGGGTCGCCGGTCTTGCTGCGGAACGCGCGGGCGCATCGGTCCGTGCCCTGATGTTGCCCAATATTTTCCCGGAGGCCTGGCGCATACAACCGACGATCCAGCAATTCGAGGCGCATCAGGCGTTCGCCTGGGAGTATCGCGAAAATTACGACGCCATGCCGCCCAAGCTGCGCGGCAGGCTCGATGAAAGCGCGGACCTGACTGCGGCCGATTACGATACGGCGCGTGCGATTGCGTTCCGGGCCCGGGCCGCATTGGCCGGGATTTTCGAGCAGGTCGATGTCTTGCTGACGTTTTCGGCGCCCGGGGCGGCGCCGCGGGGATTGGACTGGACCGGCGATCCCCGTTTCAACCGGCTGTGGACGCTGATGGGAACGCCTTGCGTCAACGTTCCCGCGATCGTTGCGGACGGCGGACTGCCGGTGGGCGCGCAGGTGATTGCGCCGTTCGGCGAGGATGCGCGGGCGCTGGCGGCGGCACGTTTCGTCGAAGCAGCGCTGGCGCGGGGATGAAATTCAGTCGTCATTCCGGGGCGCGCGCTAGCGCGAACCCGGAATCTCGAGATTCCGGGTTCGATGCTTCGCATCGCCCCGGAATGACAATAATCATTTCTCCCCAATCTTCCCTTCCGTCCCTGCCTGCAGCCGCGTGATGTTCTCGCGGTGCATGTAGAACAACAGCAGCGTCAGCACCGCGAACAGCGAGGCGAGCGCCGGGTGGCCAAACCACCACAGGAAGATCGGCGTAACAAAGGCCGCAACCAGTGCCGACAGCGAGGAGTAGCGGGTGGTGAAGGCGGTGGCGAGCCACAGCACGCAGAACACCACGGCGGCCGGCCAGAACAATCCGATCAAGACGCCGATATAGACGGCAACGCCCTTGCCGCCTTTGAATTTGAGCCAGACCGGAAACAGGTGGCCGAGAACGGCGCCGAGTCCCGCCAGCATCGCGGCATTCGGTCCGGCGTAGTAGCCGGCGACGATCACCGCCGCGGTGCCCTTCAGCGCGTCAAGGATCAGCGTCGCCGCCGCAAGCCCCTTGTGGCCGGTACGCAGCACATTGGTGGCGCCGATATTGCCGGAGCCGATCGAGCGCAGATCCTGCGTGCCGGCGAGCCGGGTCAGGATCAGCCCGAACGGGATCGAGCCCAAGAGATAGCCAAGGATGAGAGCGACCGGCAGAAATGCGTTAGCTGACATCGCCGTTTCCCCCGTTGCGACATATTTTCCGCGCATCAGACATGCTCATAGACCGTGCGTCCGCCGACGATGGTGCGCACCACGCGGCCCGAGAACCGCGATTCGTCGAACGGCGTGTTCTTGCATTGCGATTTGAGATCGGCGGGATCGAGCACCCAGGGCGTATCGGCGTCGATCACGATGAGGTCGGCCGGCGAACCCGCGCGCAGCGTACCGCCGGGCAGGCCCAACAGTTCGGCGGGACGGGTCGACATCGCCCGGATCAGCGTCTTGAAATCAACATCGCCATTATGGATCAGCCGCAGGCCGGCCGGCAGCATGGTCTGCAGGCCGATCGCGCCGGCGGCGGCTTCCGCGAACGGCAGCCGCTTCACTTCGACGTCCTGCGGATTGTGGTCGGACATGATGACGTCGATCAGGCCGGAAGCAACCGCCGCGACCAGCGCCATCCGGTCGTTCTCGCTGCGCAACGGTGGCGAGAGTTTCAGGAATGTCCGGTAGGGGCCGATGTCGTTTTCGTTCAGCGTGACATGGTTGATCGATACCGAGGCCGAGACCGAAAGCCCCGCATCGCGGGCGCGCTTGAGGATTTCAAGCGATTCGATGCAGCTCAGCGAGGCCGCGTGATAGCGCCCGCCGGTCAATGCGACCAGCCGCATGTCACGCTCCAGCATCACGGCTTCCGCCGCATTGGGGATGCCGACCAGCCCCAGGCGCGCGGCGAACTCGCCCTCGTTCATGACGCCTTCGCCGACCAGGTTGGGGTCCTCGGTGTGGTGCACGATCAGCGCGTCGAAATCCCGCGCATAGGTCAACGCGCGCCGCATCACCAGCGCATTGGTCACGCTTTTGTCGCCATCGGTGAAGGCGACGGCGCCGGCGGCCTTCAACAGCCCGATCTCGGTCATCTCCAGGCCGCCCATGCCTTTCGTCAATGCTGCCATCGGGTGGATGTTGACGATCGCGGTGTCGCGGGCGCGGCGCAGCACAAAATCCACCGTCGCCGAATTGTCGATCACCGGCGAGGTGTCGGGCTGGCAGATGATGGTGGTGATGCCGCCGGTGGCGGCGGCCTGGCTCGCGGAAGCGAAGGTTTCGCGGTGGCTGGCGCCGGGCTCGCCGACAAAGGCGCGCATATCGATCAGCCCCGGGGCGACGATCTTGCCGGCACAATTGACGATGTCGGTGCCCTCGGGCACGCCGGCCGCGCCAATGCCGCGCTTTGAATCTCTGATCACGCCGTCCGCGATCAGGACATCGCCGGGGCCGTCGAAATCGCGCGAGGGATCGATCACGCGGGCGTTGGCAAGGAGGATGGGGCGGCGGTCGGTTAACATGAGGTCACGCGTTTGGCAGGTTGCGGGCGAGCGCTTCGCGCACCGCCATCCGCACCGCCACTCCCATTTCCACCTGTTCGCGGATCAGCGACTGCGCGCCGTCGGCGACGATGGAGTCGAT
>DATNMT010000555.1:0-2232 GCA_035602495.1 Bradyrhizobium sp. | reverse complement strand
CGGCGGCGGTGGGCCGGTTGTCGATCACATCGTAGCGCGCGCTTTCGTTCAAACACTCAAAAGCCGCGTATAGAGCCTGCTAGCCGTTTTATGCAAGTGATCGAGAGAGCCACAATCCCCGAACAAATCTCCGGGCGCAGCGCCGCATGACCGATTTTGCGGTCCGCGATGGCTTCGTAGGTCACAGCTGCAGGTTGTCGATCACCTCCTCGCGTTCGTGGTCGCGCATGGCGAGTCCCGCCGGCATGGCGTGCAACCGGGGCGAGTCGCGCCGCTGCTGCGTGCGCACGGGGCCTCGCCGCCGTTCCAGAGAAACGGCGCTCGGCATGACTGCGCGGCCCGGGAACCCGCTGTTTGGGCTCATCCGGCCGGTCCATGCGCCAATGCCCGCAGCCTCCGGCGGGCGTCGAGGATCGTCGCCAGCGCCTCGGCTCCGCCGCCCAGTCGAATGATCAGCCGGCGAGCGTGCGTGACCACGCGTCCGGGCAGGCCGATCAGATGGAATCGCAGCGCCTTCATTCGCTTCGGCTCCCACTTCTCGCCCAACGCCAGGCGCTTCATCGCCGCGTTCAGATTGAGCGCCAGGATCGTCAGCGCCCACCAGGCCGCATTGGCGCCGAACAGCCCGGACGGCATCTGTCCGCCGGCCAGATCGGATTTCATCGCCGAATGGACCTCTTCGCTCTTGCCGCAGCGCTGGCGCAGCCACCAGATCACCTGATCGCCGGCAAGCGCGCGATTGGTCACAACGCCAAACAGCTTATAGAGGCCCTTCTGACCAAACGTCTGGGTGGGAAACGGCAGCTTCCCCTCGTCGCCCAGCGGCAGCTGCCGCAGCGGTTCGCGGATCGCCAGGAAGCGGTAATCCGCCCGCTTGCGGCTGTATCCGGCCCAGTTGGGCACATAGGCGACCTCAGCCCATTCCTGATCGGTCTGTTGCGGCTTGCCGTCCACACAGCGGATCAGCGGCTTCCACTCGCTCTCCGCCGTCGCCCGCACCTCCGCACGGAAAGCCTCGGTCACGTCGGCCCCGATCGCGAACTCGATCACGCCGAAGCGCGGGTCCGTCCCCTCGCCGCAATAGAGCAACAACTCTTCCTGATAGCCCGCCGTGTCTGAACGCAGATAGATCTTCTTCACGCCGCCCGGCACATAGCCCAGGCTGTCTTTCAGGACGCGCAACTGTTCGTGTCCGGCGGGCACGTTGCCGTCGCGGAACTCCGAATAGAGCATCATGCCCTGCTCCGCCCACCAGCAGTTCAGCGGCTGATACGCCTTGAACTTCTTGTAACAGAACAGCGCTTCGCGCTTGTGCGTCTCGATCAGCGTCGCGTCCATGTCCAGCGTCGCCGTGGTTGCTGGCCGGTGCTTATGAAGGAACTCCACCAGCGCCTGGTTCACCCGCCAGAGGCCGCGCAGTTGCTCCGTCACCGCCGGGATGAACGCCGTTCCCGCGACCGCCTTGGGCGAGGCCGGATCGTGGAACCGCTCCAGCCAGCCCGACAGCGCCGACGGCGAGGGCCCTGTTCGCTCGCGCTGGCGACGCCAGCGGCTCTTCAACAACCGCCGTTCGGCGCGCGACAACAAATCCTTCTCGATCGCGCGCAAGATCGCCGAAAAGCCGTCGTCGCGCTCCAGCCGTTCGACATCCTCGACGCAGTCGCCGCCAGAAAGGTTGAGGAAAATCACCGCCAGCGTCATCTGAATGTCGAGCCAGCCCTGGCCGCCGGCCGCCCGCAGATGCCGCCGGATCGCCGCGGCGAGGCCGCTGGCCTTGACAAGCTCGAAATACAGCGGGAGACCGGCAAAAGACGTCAGGCCGTGGGTGGACGACTCAGCCTCGTACTGGAAATCGAGCAGGCCCTGTGCCACTATCGCGCACCCCGTTGGTGATGGTCGTTGATTCGCAAACCAAGACTATCGCCTTGATTCTCCAAGGCCAACGGGGAACTTCAAATTGTTGATGCAGAATCCAGGGAGCTGTTGACGCCGCGCGACATCGTAGAGATGCTCAAGGAGACCCTGCCGCGAAAACCGGAGGGACGCGAGGCGCTCGTCGCGCGCATCAACAAACGCCACGCGCGCAGGCGAGGCGCCATCGAATCCCGATTTCGCAATCAACACAAAAGGGATTCGGGGTAGGCAAAATCCGTGGCCTGGGAATGTGACTCTGTCAAATTACTGTCGCTGAAGTTTGTCACATGCTCCCCTTATCGGGTCGAGCAGGGCCGA
>DATNMT010000541.1:0-2832 GCA_035602495.1 Bradyrhizobium sp. | reverse complement strand
GAACGTTCCTTTCGTTCCCAGCGGTATTTCGCGCATTTGGCCGACTCCCACTCCGCTTGCAATGGTCCAGCCATGTTAAGCTGGTTTTTCGTCCGCTCCCATTAAATAGCCCCTCAGAGCGCTTCCGCTCGACCCCCTCGGCTTCGCCGTCGACCCCCGCACGATCAGCTTCGGCTCCAGCACCACGCGCTCGCGGCGGGAGCCGGGGCCGGCGATCGCATCGAGCAGCAGGCGCGCGGCCTGATTGCCCATGCTGCGCTGGGCGATCCGCACGGTGGTGAGTGGGGGGGAGAGCATGTCGACATAGGGCATGTCGTTGTGACCGACCACCGACATATCGGCTGGACAATGCAAGCCGCGCTCGCCGAGCGCGTCGTAGATGCCGAGCGCGAGCAGGTCGTTGGCGGCGACGATTGCGCTCGGCACGCCTTTGCGGTCGAGCAGGCGCAGCGCCGCGAGCCGGCCTTCCTCGCGGGTATAGGCGCGCGCGGTTTCGATTCCGATGTTTTGCGTCGACAGCCCCGCGCGCGCGGCGGCGGCCTTGAAGCCGGCGCGGCGCAGCGCGCCGGTCGAGACGTGTTGCGGGCCGGCGATATGGCCGAGGCGGCGATGGCCGAGCGAGACCAGATGATCCACCGCAAGCCGCATCCCGGCTTCGTCGTCGGTCGCGACCGCCGGAAGTTTCCGCCCCACATCGGTGCGGTTGACCAGCACCACCGGGATCGCTGCCGCGAGGCAATGGCCAATGACGGGATCGTTCAGCGTCACGGTCGCGAGCACGAGGCCGTCGACGCCGCGCGCGATCAATCTTTCCACCAGTTCCTGCTCGCGTGAGGAATCGGGGCCGACGTCGACCACGATCGTGGCATAGCCTTGCGTGCCGAGCGTCTCGGTAATGCCGGAAAGGATCGGCGGAAAGCCGGGGTCGGCGATATCGGGGGCGAGCACGCCGATCAGCCCGCTTCGCCCGGTGCGCAGGCCGGCCGCGGTCACATTCGGTTGATAGCCGAGCGCCGCCGCCGCGGCGCGGATGCGCTTTGCCACGCCGGCTGCGACCAGATGGCTCATCGCCGGGCTCAGCGCCCGCGACACCGTCGAGGGATGCACGCCGCATCGTTCCGCGACATCTCTGATCGTCGGGCGCGAGGCGGGCGCCGCAATTGCGGCCCGTCCTGTTCCGCTTTTGCTGTTCCGCACCATTCCACCGCATCCTTGACAAGCATCCTTAGCATCCCTAAAACCCTTATTGCAATCGATTGCAACACCCTCCAGCCGGTTATTCCCCATGAATGTTCCGAACGCGCTTGCGCCGCATTTGATCCGCCCCGAGCATCTCGAGCCGAATTGGCGCTGGGATCGGGCGATCCCCTCGCATGGCCACGTCTCGGTCGATTTCGAGCGCCGGGTCGATTTCGACCGGCTGCGCCATTATCGCCTCGCCCGGGCGCGGGCTGCGCTGAAAGCGTCGCCATGCGGTGCGCTGCTCTTGTTCGACGTCAACAACATTCGTTACGTCTCGGGCACCAAGATCGGCGAATGGGAGCGCGACAAGCTCTGCCGCTTTGCGCTATTGGCCGGCGATGGCGAGCCGATCGTGTGGGATTTCGGCTCGGCCGCCGTCCATCACCGCATCTATTGCGACTGGCTGGCACCGGATAACTGTCGGGCCGGCATGCTCGGGATGCGCGGCACGGTGCCGCCGGCGGTCGGGCTGATGAAGGCGCATGCCGAGGAAGTCATGAGCCTATTGCGCGCCGCTGGCGTCGCCGACATGCCGGTCGGCGTCGACATCGCGGAGACCGCGATGTTCTTCGAGCTGCAGAAGGCCGGCATGAAGGTGGTCGACGGCCAGCAGGTGATGCTCGACGCCCGCGAGATCAAGAATATCGACGAGATCATGCTGCTCAACCAGGCTGCCGCCATGGTCGACGGCGTCTATCATTCGATCTACGAGGCGCTGAAGCCCGGCGTGCGTGAGAACGACATCGTCGCGCTCGCCAACAAGATCCTGTACGAGATGGGCTCCGACGACGTCGAGGCGATCAACGCCATCTCCGGCGAACGCTGCAACCCGCATCCGCACAACTTCACCGACCGTATCCTGCGCCCGGGCGACCAGGCCTTCTTCGACATCCTGCAGTCCTACCAGGGCTATCGCACCTGCTATTACCGCACCTTCAACATCGGCCGCGCCACCGCCGTGCAGCACGACGCCTACAAGCAATGCCGCGAATGGCTCGACGATGCGATCGCCTTGATCAAGCCGGGCGTCTCGACCGACACGGTGGCAAAGGTCTGGCCGAAGGCGGAGGAGTTCGGCTTTCCCAGCGAGATGGCGGCGTTCGGCCTGCAGTTCGGCCATGGCCTGGGGCTCGCGCTGCACGAGCGCCCGATCATCTCGCGGCTGGTGTCGCTGGAAAACCCGATGGAGATCAAGACCGGGATGGTGTTCGCGCTGGAAACCTATTGCCCGGCCAGGGACGGCTTTTCCGCCGCGCGCATCGAGGAGGAAGTCGTCGTCACCGACAAGGGCTGCCAGGTGATCACGCTATTCCCGGCTGAAGAATTGCCGATCGCGAACCGGTATTAAGGCGCCGTCTTCGTAGGATGGGTTGAGCCAACGGGTCGCGCGAAATGCGCGCCCGATGATAAACTCCGCGATACCCACCATCTTGCGCCGGTGTTGTGATGGGTTTCGCTACGCTCTACCCATCCTACGGCGAACCGAAAATCCAAGGAGAACAAAAATGACGAAACATTCGCTCGGCTGGATCGGCATGGGACGCATGGGTTATCCGATGGCCGAGCGGCTGTTGAAGGCCGGCAATGCAG
>DATNMT010000531.1:0-17625 GCA_035602495.1 Bradyrhizobium sp. | reverse complement strand
GATCCAGAGACTCGCACAGATACGAAAAGCCCCCTATTCCGGGGGGATAGTGCGACAAGGGCGAACAAAGTTCGAGCCCTGGAGACTGCGTGGTGGGCGCACCAGGGCTCGAACCTGGGACCCGATGATTAAGAGTCATCTGCTCTACCAACTGAGCTATGCGCCCGGAACTTGCCCGGAAAAGGCTTCGCAAGAGGGCGTCGTTTAGCAAAGCGACCCCCCGATGTCCAGCAAACCGGGAGGGTTTTCCCGGCCCCCGGCGCGGGTCGAGAAGGCGAAAAAGCCGCCGGAATCCAGCGGCTTCTCCTGAAGGTTCGGGCGGCAGAGGCTTACCTTCCGGCTACAGCCGCTCGCCGCGGCCCCGACCATCGTCGTCCCGATCGCCGCCCATCATGCCGTGCTCGAAGCCGCGGTGCCGCCAGTGTTCCCGCCCCTCCCTGTGGGTCAGGACGGCAAGCCGGCGCTTCTGGCCGTCGTCCAGCGTCTTGTAGAGCGGATCGGCCGCATCCGCGATCTTCTTCAGCGCCACGGCCGAGGTCGCCATGTTGTCGGCGCGCTCGCGCAAGCGCACCACCGGATCGTCCACCTTCTGTGCATCATCGGGTTTTGCATTCATCCGGGCATTGGCGCGATCGATCCGCAGCTTGGCGAAATCCCGCACTGCGGCCTCAACCGGCGGCCACAGCTTTTCCTGATCGGCGTTAAGCTTCAGCCCGGCGTGCACCGCGGCAATCCGCGCGTCGACAAAGGCCGCGCGGTCCTCGGGGTTCATGCGCATATGCTGCATGTGCTCATGAAACCACGGACGCTGGGCATAGACCGCGGTCGAACCGGCGATGGCGAGCGCCGCAATGCCGGCAATGGCAAAATTTCTCATGTGAACCTCCTTTGAAGGTTGCGTGAGGATGACCGCGCGCCGATGCGCAATCAACTTACAGTTTGGCAACGGTGCTCTCTCTTACCAAGATTTAATTCCGCGATTTCAAATCATTCCCAACAGGTGCGGCAGCCACAGCGAAATCTCGGGGATGTAGGTGATCAGCCCGAGGAACACCAGCATCGCGCACAGCCACGGCAACACCGCGATGGTGATCTCGCTGATCCCCATCTTGGCAATGCTGGAGGCGATATAGAGGTTGAGGCCGACCGGCGGATGACACAATCCCACCTCGGTGTTCACGATCATCAACACGCCAAGATGCACCGGATGCACGCCGAGCTTGGTCGCGAGCGGATAAAGGATCGGCGCCATGATCAGCAGGATCGAGGAAGGATCCATCACATTTCCCGCCAGCAGCAGGATGATGTTCACGACCAGGAGGAACATCCAGATCGAGAAATTCTTGTCGATGATCCACGCCGCCATTTCCTGCGGGATCTGCTCATGCGTCATCAGGAACGAGAACAGCACCGCATTGGTGATGATGTAGAGCAGCATCGAACTCATGCTGGCCGCCTGCAGCAGCACCTTGCCGACTTCGGTGAGCTTGAGTTCCTTGTAGACGAACACGGTGATGAAGAAGGCGTAGACCGCGGCGACCGCGGCGGCTTCGGTCGGCGTGAAGATGCCGCCGTAGATACCGCCGAGCACGATGCCGATCAGCAACAGGCCCCAGAGACTTTCGCGAAAGGCGGTCCATTGCTGGGCAAGCGTCGCCCGCTGCATGCGCGGATAGCCGTTGCGCCAGGCGACGAACCAGGTCACCGCGGCCAGCATCAGCGCCAGGATGACGCCCGGCACGATGCCGGCCATGAACAGCGCGCCGATCGAGGTGTTGGTGG
This sequence comes from Bradyrhizobium sp., assembly GCA_035602495.1. Classification (GTDB taxonomy): domain Bacteria; phylum Pseudomonadota; class Alphaproteobacteria; order Rhizobiales; family Xanthobacteraceae; genus Bradyrhizobium. Next base: position 15,843 of record DATNMT010000531.1, on the reverse strand, counting down.
AGACGCCGTACAGCACCAGGATGATCGAGGGCGGCACCAGGATGCCGAGCGCGCCGGAGGTCGAGATCACGCCGACGCCGAACCGGCGCGGATAGCCGTGCTCGACCATCGCCGGCATCATGATCGAACCGATCGCCACCACGGTGGCGACGCTCGACCCCGAGATCGCCGCGAACATCGCGCAGGCCGCGACGCCGGCCAGCCCCAGCCCGCCCGGCAGATGGCCGACCAGCGAGGTGGTGAACGCGATCATCCGCCGCGCCACGCCGCCGCGGGTCAGGAAGGTGCCGGCCAGGATGAAAAACGGGATCGCCATGATGCCGAAATTGTCGAGGCCGGAAAACAGTTTCAGGCCGACGCTCTCGATCGGCACTTCCGTCATGGTGAACAGGAAGGTCAGCACGGTGAGCCCGAGCGAAATCGAGATCGGCATGCCGGTCAGCATCAGCGCAAACAGCAGTCCGAAAATCAGGGCCGCGCTCATCACGCTTCTCCGAGCGCGATCGGCGCGGTCTTGCTGGTTTCGATGCCCTCGACATGGGCGGCATCATGATGCGGCAGGTCGCCGGTCCTCCAATAGGTCCACATCACCTGCAGGAAGCGGAAGCACATCAGGTACGAACCCAGCGGAATGCAGGCGTAGACCAGCCAGCTCGGCAGTTCGAGATCGGGCGAGACCTGGTCGGTCGACATCAGTTCGATGACGAATTTCGCGCCCATGGTGCCGACGATCGCGGTGAACAGCGCGCCGCCAAACAGGCCGAACAGGACGACGCCCTTGCGCCAGCGATCGTTGAGCCGGTTGATCAGCACGTCGACGCCGACATGGATGCCGGTCCGTACGCCATAGGCGGCGCCGAACTTGGCCATCCAGATGAACATGTAGATGCACAACTCCTGGGTCCAGGCGATGTGGATCTGGATCAAATAGGGATAGAGGAACGAAATCCCGGTACCGAACCGGTGCAGGACCGAAAGGAAGATCAGGACGGTCGCGGCGCCCATTAGCGAGGCAATGATGATTTCCTCGAGCCGATCAAGAATACGAAGCAGCATCTCTCCCCCCGTGCACCCGAGGAACCGCCGGGCGCATCGTCGTTATGTCTGTGAAGGCGGTATCGGCCGATCCCCGCGATGCGGCGCCGTGCAAGCGCGGCGAGCCCCCGCAAGGGCACGCCGCGTCATGTCAGTGGCCGGCTGCGCCGGTTTCCTTCAGGAATTCGTCGATCAGGGGCTGGCCGACCCGGCTGGCGACGTCCTTGTAGACCGGCTCCATCGCCTTGCGCATCGCGGCGTCCTGCTCCGGCGTCAACGTGATGATTTCGGTCTTGCCGGACTTCTTGATCGCCTCGAGCGCGTCGTCGTTTTCCTTGGCCGACTGGCCATTGCCGAAAGCGGTCGCTTCCTTCATCGCCTTGTCGAGCTGGGTGCGAATGTCGGCGGGCAAACCGTCCCAGAACTTCTTGTTCACGACCACGACATAGCCGATATAGCCGTGGTTGGTGACGGTGGCGTATTTCTGCACCTCATGCATCTTCTGGGTGTAGATATTCGACCAGGTATTCTCCTGGCCGTCGACCACGCCGGTCTGCAGCGCCTGATACACTTCGCCGAACGCCATCACCTGCGGGATCGAGCCGAGCGCGCGGAACTGCGCCTCCAGCACCTTGGACGACTGAATCCGGAACTTGACGCCCTTGTAGTCCGCCGGCGTGATCAGCTTCTTGTTGGCGCTCATCTCCTTGAAGCCGTTGTCCCAGTAGGCGAGACCGGTCATGCCCTTCGGATCGAGCAGCTTCAAGAGCCTGGCGCCGAGCGGTCCGTCGGTCACCTTGCGCAGGGTCGCAAGGTCCGGGAGGATATAGGGGAGATCGAATACCTCGAACTCCTTGACGCCGATCGGGCCGAACTTCGAGTTCGACGGCGCCAGCATCTGCACCGCGCCAAGCTGCAGCGCTTCCAGTTCTTCCTTGTCCTTGTAGAGCGTCGAGTTCGGATAGATTTCGACCTTGACCTTGCCGTCGGTGTATTTCTCCGCGAGTTCCTTGAACTTCTCGGCCGCCTTGCCCTTTGGCGTGTCGGAGGCCACCACGTGGCTGAACTTGATGATGATCGGCGACTGCGCCAATGCCGGTCCGGCCAGGGCCAATGAGGCAGCCGACGCTGCAGCCAGGATCAAATGACGCATAATTCCTCCCGCATGGATTCTTTGAGGGAACGCACGCCCTTGCGCCGCTCCCAGCCTTGTATGCCAGTCGCACCAATACAGAGAAGCCGGGCGAAATGCCATTGCCCCTTTAGCAGGGGCTTTTGCGAATTTTGCTGCAGTGCGAAAGGCTACTGTCCGGCGCAATATTGGATTGCTTTATCGCTTCCATAAGGAAGTGTCATCGTCCGGCTTGACCGGACGATCCAGTACGCCGCGGCCTCTCGAATTATTTTAGCGTCTCTGGGCAATCGCTTTTGCGGACATACATTCGCATTCCCGCGGCGCGATGCGCCCGAGGTCTGCAAAGAAAATTCCTTGCCCTCTGCAAAAAGAGGGCGCAGGGAAAGCCGGATGCGCGCTGCACCCGGGGTCTCGTGTGCAAAATTGTGCAAAAACACGCACACGAGCATACAGGTCCAGCGGAGGCAATCCGACTTTCCCTGCGCAATGGTTTTAACGGTCTATAGCGCGCTCTCCCCGGTGATCGGGCTTGTTTGACACCGTCGCCTCGCGGATTAAGGTTTTGTCCGCCCGGTCGGGCTCGCAAAACCTCCGCGAGACTTGACGCCAACCGCTGAGGCGTCAGGACCACACGTTTTTGCCGTACGCTTCAATGCCGTTCGTCTGCGCGCCGCCTGATAGCTCACGGATCAAATCCGCCCTGCGATCCCTCATGCGCGCGGGCACTGCCGCGTCCACCGCTCCCCGCCCCAACGTTCGTGACGATGGCCAACGCCCCTCTTTCCGGGACGGGATGCCAAATCATAGGTCTGATTTGCACTTCTGCAAAACCGAAATATTTTTGCAAAAGGGGCTGGACAAGTCACAATCAGGCGGCTAGCGGAGGCGAAGTGATTTGCCCGTCGGGTCGGCGTACCCCGCCGCGCCGCGCGGACTTGGCGCGAGATGGCGGCCGAAGCTGCACCTGTCCAACTTCGAACGGCCGGCCTAGCCAGGCATTTATAAAGGCTTACCCGCTCCTCGGCATCGGGTTTAGCCACGAACGAAATCCAAATCGGCTTTAGCCTGTGCAACGGCAATTTGAAACGCATCCATCTGCTGCCTGTTCGAATGGCGTATTCCGAGAATTCGTGCATGAGCCTGCAGCGTTTCTATGTGTGCGGACTTCGCAGCAGCTTCCGCTTTTAGACGTAAGGTCTGAATTTCCTGTTCGACCTTTATGATATCTCTCGGGTCGATCGCCTTTGTTGGATCAAAAACAAATTTGGCCTCAACTGATCTACGCCATCTCATTAGTCGCTCGACCATCTTCCCATCATCGCGCGCCCGTTCGATCAACCGTGCCGTAGTCGCTTCGACCCACGAAACGACTCGCTGACGGTCAATATCAATCAATCGGCCTCCCGCTTCTAAATAAACTTCGACCAATTCGACAAAGGTAGTTGTGGCAAGCCAAGAACCGATATCGGAATGAGCGGCGCTGCCAGCGCCGTCTGATACGACTGAAATGAAAACATTCCCGCGCTTGGTGCGGACTATGCTATGCGCAACGCTGTCTTGACAGGGCAAACCCGATCTAACGTGCGACGTACCAATTTCGCATGCAGATACGACGCGCCATGAACGACGCGGCATATCACACCTCGGTCCATCCCTTCGGGGGCTCAATTTGAACTTTCGTATCTGGCCCCGGCTTGGACGAAGATACGCTTCGCAACGAAGACGAAAGCCAAAGGAACATTTCTCTAAATTGAAGTCCTGCCAGCTTAACGGGAGGGCGGTCCGGCGAGCAAATTTTTCCAAGTATGTCCATCTTCGCGTTCTCGACTCCTACGCCGAAGAATGCGAAGCCTTTGCTTGCCTCACCTTCTTTGACTAGCTCAGCCGCTCGTTGCCAAGCGTCGGTTGGACCGCCGTCCGTCATTAAAAACACCCACGGCCTAAAAGTCTCAATGGCGTTGTCTTTATATTGGGTCTTACGCTTCCGCAGCATTTCGAGCCCCTCGGTGATGGCTGCCCCCATCGGAGTATCGCCCGACGCGGTCAAATGCGGCGGCTGCCACATATCAACCGTCTGAAAGTCCGTCTCCACTCGCACTGGCCCAAACGTAACAATTGCAATCTCGACCCGCTTCATTGCCAAACTGTCTTCCGACAACGCTTGTTTGAAGGTTTGGAGGGCCGAATTAAGCTCGCGAATTGGGGCCCCGCCCATGGATCCGGACGTATCGATCAGAAGAAGGCAGGCGCACCGTGGCTCTGGGTTGTCCGTGAATTCTCGAAACGTGAAAGGTGTTTGTTCGATATCAGACACGCGCGGCCCTCCAAAGGAGCGCTACTATCGCTTTAGTTGGTTGTGCCATTAAGCAACATCTAAGCGGGAAGCTCAGATGACTTGACAGCCGGGGGACCCGATCTAGACGTATTACCTATAGCATGCCTAAATCTCGGGAGAATTTAGGACGCCACCGGAGCCGTGTTGCGCCCTGATGTCTAGCGCGCGGGTCCAATCCACCGCCGACGCGGCGCCCCCACTCCGGCCCTCCCCCGCAAGCGGGAGAGGGACAAGAGAGAACGAAACAGTCAGCTCGCCGCCGCCGCCGGCATGTCGCGCTGGCGCTTCATGACGATCTTGTTGAGTGCGCCGAGATAGGCTTTTGCGGAGGCCACCAGCGTATCCACATCCGACGCACGCGCGGTCATCGACCGGTCTTCATGGGCGAGCCGCACCGTCACTTCGGCCTGCGCATCGGTGCCTTCGGTCACCGCGTGGACCTGATAGAGCTCCAGCTTGGCCTCGTGCGGCACCAGCGCCTTGATGCAGTTGAACACCGCATCCACCGGACCGTTGCCCTCGGCCTCCTCGATTTTGGTCTGGCCGTCGATGTTGAGCTTCATGGTGGCGCGCTGCGGACCATGGGTGCCCGCGATCACTGTCAGCGAGGTCAGCTTGATGCGGTCATGCGAGGCGGCGATCTCCTGGTCGACCAGCGCCTCGATGTCCTCGTCATAGATGTCCTTCTTGCGGTCGGCGAGCGCCTTCATTCGCACAAAGGCGTCTTCCAGCTGATTGGCGCCGAGCTTGTAGCCCATCTCCTCCAGCTTGTGCACGAAGGCATGACGCCCGGAATGCTTGCCCAGCACCAGCGACGACTGCTTCAGGCCGACCATCTCGGGACGCATGATCTCGTAGGTCGAAGCGTCCTTCAGCACGCCGTCCTGATGGATGCCGCTTTCGTGGGCGAAGGCGTTGCGGCCGACGATCGCCTTGTTGTACTGCACCGGGAATGAAGTCGCCGCCGAAACCAGTTTCGAGGCCCGCGTCAGCTGCGTGGTGTCGATCTTGTTCCACCACGGGAACTTGTCGTTGCGCACATTGATCGCCATCACGACTTCTTCGAGCGCGGCGTTGCCGGCCCGCTCGCCGATGCCGTTGACGGTGCATTCGATCTGCCGCGCGCCGCCGGCGATGCCGGCCAGCGAATTCGCCACCGCCATGCCGAGATCGTTGTGGCAATGCACCGAGAATACCGCCTTGTCGGAATTCGGCACCCGCTCGATCAGGGTGCGCATGAAGGCGGTGTATTCCTCCGGCACGGTATAACCCACGGTGTCCGGGATATTGACCGTGGTGGCGCCGGCCTTGATCACGGCCTCGACGATGCGGCAGAGAAAATCCATCTCGCTGCGGGTGCCGTCTTCCGCCGACCATTCGACGTCGTCGATGTGGTTGCGGGCGCGGGTGACGTTGGCGACCGAGAGCTCCAGCACCTGCTCCGGCGTCATGTTCAGTTTGACCCGCATGTGCAGCGGCGAGGTCGCGATCACGGTGTGGACGCGGCCGCGTTTGCCGAATTTTACCGCCTCCGCGCAGCGGTCGATGTCCTTCGGGTGCGCCCGCGACAAACCGGCGATCACGGCGTTCTTGGAACGCCGGGCGATCTCGCTAACCGCCTGGAAGTCGCCTTCCGAGGTGATAGGGAAACCGGCCTCGATGACGTCGACGCCCATGTCATCGAGCATCTCGGCGACCTCGAGCTTTTCCTCGAAGGTCATGGTGGCGCCCGGGCATTGTTCGCCGTCGCGCAAGGTGGTGTCGAAAATAATGACGCGGTCCTTGTCGGACTTGTTCACGGTGGTCATGTCGAAAATTCCTTGTAGCTGGTGCGCTGCTTTTTCTGAGCGCTGAAGGGGTCTGGTGATCTCGCGCAACCCCTGAGTGCCCAGGCGCAAATCGCCCAGACGGCCCTCAGGGGCAGATAAGAAGCAGCCCGCCGAGAAGCAGGGTGGGCAAGGACGCAGCCGGAATCGCGCGGTAAGCGGCGGAGGTGGCCGCCTTCCCGTGAACGCCGAACTTTTCGCTGCGAATCAGCATTGCCAGACCCTTAGGAAGCCGAATCCTCGGCCAAAACCGTTGACGGTTCGTTGCCAAGGGCGCTTCCGGGTTCGTTCTAGACGAGAAATGCGGGGTGCCGCAACGCCAAAAGAGAGGCAGATGGGCTGACCTATCACCGTGTCCCGGACGCGGTGCAGCGTCTTCGCGCTGCGCCGCCGAGGCGGGATCCACCGTCCCACGAGCGCCGTGTCGGGCCCCATCAGCAGCGCACCACGCCCCAGGTGGGGCGCGCTGTGCAGCATCCGGGGCGCGCCACGACAGGGGGCGCGGATTTAGCTTTTTCAAATAGTCGTGACATACGTCCACGTTCCCGCGGCGCGATTGCACCCGAGTTTTGCTCGATCCTTCCCCTCAAAAAGCAGAGGGCGCAGGAAGCGCCGGGTGCCCGCTGCACCCGCAGCCTCGCGTGCAGTGAAAAAAGCACACGAGTAATTCACCACAGGTTCACCGAACAGTCCGGCGTTTCCTGCGCAATGGTGTTACGGCTTATTCCGTGCTCTCCCCGGCGAACCGCTATCGGATGCACACATCTCTGAGCGCGTTGTTCGACGCACTGGTCTGACGCGCAGCAGCCCTCAAGAAGCCAAACGAACTCGCGTCGATACATGGCTTAAATCTCTAGCGGAGTAATCCAAGTTAGCACTTTGCGTTCTAGCGATGAACAATAAAACGTGGCGGCGCGGGCTGCGACGCGACTCGAACCGCCACGCGACCCAGCATTGCCAGGCAGGATTTTCTGCCCGAGCCTCCGGAGAGCGAGGTTGTGACAGTTCGCCATCGCAGCTTCAACGATACTGCGCAATTCACCGGTATGTCCAGCGGCCACCGGGTTCAAAATTCATCAGGCCGAAAGAGCCGCTCAGCCCGCGGTACACTCCGAGCCAGCACTGCCTCATGATCGAGGTGGAGTCCGAAAAACTGTTTTTCCACGCTGAGGAAAAAGATCGGGTGTTGCGAGGGTGAAAAGCTCAATGCGAGCACGTGTTTTCCGCTTTGCCCCTTGATAGTGTTGCAAAAGTCGTTTTGCAGAAGGTGTCAAAAATTCTGAGGGCCGCAGGCGCGGTTTTCGTGTAGAGATCGGAGGGACCTCATCGCCTCACGCTAAACTCCATAGGCGACTTCGGTAACGCGACTGAGGTTATCCGAATCGTCGATCGCCCCGCGTTTTAAGGTTTCACCAAAAAATCGGTCCGATGCAACTTTCGAGCACAATGAAGCCTAGCCCTGGCGCTGGCTTTTCTTGCACCGGTGGAGTTTTAAGGCCTACGCTGCAGTCCCTTTCTGAAGAATGGCCACCGGGTTGCGCGAATTCCTCGATATTGTCGGACTTTCGATCGGCGTCAGCCTGGCGGCGACGACAGTGGGGGCGGCAATCAGCTTGCCAATCGGCACGGCCCTCGCGATTTTTCCTTTTCACGGGCGGCGATTGCTCGTTGTCCTGATCAATGCGTTTTTCGGTTTGCCGCCGGTAGTGGTCGGGCTGGTTCTGTACCTGATCCTCTCGCGTTCAGGGCCGCTCGGTTCTCTGTCGTTGCTTTTCACCCCGACTGCGATGGTGATCGCGCAGACGGTCCTCGCGGTTCCCATCATCACGGCGCTTGTGCATCGTGCCAGCGAACGGGCCTGGGCGCGCTATGGCGACGAACTGATCAGCGACGGGGCAACAAAATTGCAGGCTATCCCGCAAGTTCTCATGGTCATCCGGGCCGACCTTGTGACGGCCATTTTGGCCGGCTTCGGCCGCACCGTTTCGGAAGTCGGCGCGGTGATCCTGGTCGGCGGCAACATTCGCGGCTTGACCAGAACGATGACGACGGCCATTGCACTGCAGACAAGCCAGGGTGACCTGTCGCTGGCCCTGGCGCTCGGTGCGGTATTGGTCGGCATAAGCATTTCAATCAGCGCGACGGTCTTTGCATTGGCGGGACGGGCGCGAACGGCGGGCAGTGACGAGGTATGACAAAGACCCGATCCATATTGACGCTCGCGGCGATCGTGGTCGCCATCAATGCTGGCTCGGCGGCGGAGCAATCCATCGTGCTGGCCTCGACAACTTCAGTCGAAGCCTCCGGGCTATTGGCGAACATTCTTCCGCAGTTTACGGCCGAGGCCGGTATCGCGGTCAACGTTGTCGCGCAGGGCACCGGCAAGGCGCTCGACACGGCGCGCCGGGGCGATGCCGATTTGTTGCTGGTTCACGATCCGGAAGCCGAACAGCAATTCATGGATGAAGGTCATGGTTCGACCCGCCGGCAAATTGCGTGGAATGATTTTGTCATTGTCGGGCCGTCCACCGATCCGGCGCATGTTGGTGGCGGCAGGGACAGTGTCGCCGCACTGAAGGCCATTGCTTTGGCACAAGCGCCGTTCGTGTCGCGTGGCGACAAAAGCGGCACCAACGCGGCGGAACTGCGGCTCTGGAAAATGGCCGGTCAAACGCCCGATGCACTCAGGGAAAAATGGTATCGCGATATCGGCGGAGGAATGGGCCAAGCCCTCAATGCCGCGAGCGCGATGGACGCCTACACGCTCTCGGATCGGGGCACCTGGCTCAGCTTCAAGAACAAGGGAACACTGGTCGTCGCCATCGAGGGCGATCCACGCCTGATCAACCGGTACGACGTGATCGAACTCAGCCCGCGAAAGCATGCGGGGTCAAAGCTCGCCGGGGCGAAGGTCTTCGCGGATTGGCTGGTTTCGTCCGAGGGGCAGCAGGCCATCGGGACATATCAAGTGAACGGGCAGAAATTGTTCAATCCTTCGGCCGGTTCTCCGAAGTAACCGGCTTTCAAGTTTCGGACCGAACAACTATTCTTGACGCAGCCGAATTGACGCTCAGCGAGCCTGACCTCGTTCGGCTAGGTTCGGCGCGTGACTTACGGCTCGCGCCGAACAGCGTGCCCCCAGCTCCTACGCGGCGAGGCCGGCCCGGTTGAATGTTCCGATCTCGGCTGCCGTCGCAGTCAGCGCCACGCCGACGCACCTGACGGCTTTCGCAACATTGGCGTCCTTCAGGCCGCCTTCTGCGTCGAACGCCTGGTGGGCAGCGCCGAGCGCGAATGAATCGGGAATGACAAGCACGCCCATTTTGCCGAGCACGATTTGCAACGAAAGCTGGGATTTCACGCCACCCAGCAGGCCGGGTGATGCCGACAGCAGCGCGGCGACCTTGCCGGAAGGGAAGCCGTGGGGACGGCTCATCCAGTCCAAAGCGTTCTTGAGAAGCGCGGTGTAGCCGCCATTGTGCTCGGGCGTCGCGATCAGCAGGCCCTGGTGGCGATCGAGCAAGGCCTTGAGGGCCTGCGCGCCCTGCGGGAGCCCGTGCTCGGATTCCCAATCCGGGTCGTAGATCGGCAGCTCGAAATCCGCCAGCCGAATGGAGGTCACCTCGGCACCTGCGGCATGCGCGCCCAGAATCGCCTGGTCGAGCAGCTTCTGGTTGAACGAGTCGCGGCGTGAGCTGCCGCACAGCGCAAGAATTTTGGTCATGTCATACCCTTTCCAGGTTTACGAAGATTGGATCACGTTGCGGTGCCGGCAGAGCGGGCGGAGTTTCAATCAGTCCCATGCCCGCCAACGCCATGCAGGTGAAGTGCTCGCCGGTGATATAGCCGCGTCCCCAGAGGGAATCGAACTCACCCGTAGGCTTCGATTCGATGATTTCGAGAACCTCGCGTTGGGCCTCGATCAAGACCAGGATGCGATCCTCGATACGGCGCAGCATGTCGCAAAACGCCAGCAGTCCCGCGCGGTCCGTGGCGGCGCCATGGCCAGGCACCACCACCGTGTCGTTGTCGATCATCGGCAGCAGCCGGTCCACGGCCTCGATCATCCCGCGCAACGATCCGCGGGAGGATTCGTCGATCACGGGGTAATCGTGATGAGTGAAAAGATCGCCCGTCACGAGGACGTTTGCCGATGCCAGAAACACGGCGACGTCGCCGTCGGTGTGGGCCGGGTCCTGCGGCAGCAGGTGCATCTCCTCGGTCCCTATATCGAGCGCCAATGGGTGGTCGAAAGTCAGCGACGGCCAGGCCTCTCGCGGCGAGGCCGAAATGCGCCACGAAAGCGAAGGCACATGCTGGTTGGTCGACAGGCGTGCGCGGCAATTTGTATGAGCGAGGACCGTCCCGCCGGCTCTGGCAAAAGCAGCATTGCCGTCGGTATGGTCGAAATGCCAGTGCGTGTTGATCACCCACCGCGGCATGCGCCCAAACGCGCCCGCGATCTCGCTTTCGATCTCGGCGCCACGGGGACCATAACCGGTGTCGACGATCGCGCATCCCCGCGATCCCGCGATCGCCGTCACGTTGCCGCCGGCGCCGGCAAGGACGAAAACACCGGACCGGATTTGCGCCGTCAGGAGCGGAGTGGACTCGTAGGCGAGCCGGGCCAGGGCGACCAGCCCGTCGGGAGGAAAGCTGTGCGTGGCGAAGCCGGTCGTGCGGTTCATTCCCGGGCGCAGGAGGCTGGTGTTCAACATGGTCGCTTTCCTCGCATTACTTGTCGTATAAGCGTCGGAAAAGGCGGGAGTCCGAGGCTTTCGTCGGCCCTGAAATTAGCGTCGGCCGCGCGGTGGCGAAGCCACGCTCGCCTCATAACGTTTGTTACTTTGGGTATGAGCCGTGGATCTCATTGCTGCGCTCCGCACGTTCCTCCGCGTCGCCGAAGTCGGCTCGTTCTCGGCTGTGGCGGGGGAGCGCGGCGTCACGCAGCCCGCGGTGTCGCGGCAGGTCAGCGCGCTTGAGGAGCATTTTGGGACCCGCCTGGTCCAGCGCAGCACACATGCCGTAACCCTCACGGACGAAGGACGGGAGCTGGTGCCCGCGGCGCAGCAGCTCGTCGATTCAGCGGATGCGATGCAGCAGCAGACGGGGCGGCGCCGGACCAAGCCGGTTGGACTCGTCCGCCTCAGTGTTCCGCTCCCACTCGGGCTTTATTTCAGCGGCAAGCTCGATTCCCTGCTGAAGAAGCACGACGAATTGTCGATCGATCTTATCCTGCACGACAAGCTGCGCGATCTCATCGAAGAAGGAATCGATCTCCAGGTTTGTGTCGGCGAGGTCAGCGATTCCGCGCTGATCTCCCGCCGGATCGGCACGACGACTGCATTCCTTGTCGCGTCGCCCGATTATCTGAAGGGCCGCGCGGTGCCGAAAGAACCCGCCGATCTGCAACAGCACGACTGCATCGTCTATCACCGATGGGGCCGGGACGATGTCTGGTGGTTCGCAGGTCCCGAGGGCGCCGTGTCGGCCTCCGTGCGCGGTCGATTTCGCGCCAATAACTCCGAGGCCGTTCGCCGCGCGGCGCTGAATGGCCAGGGCATTGCGCTGCTGTCCCATCTGCTTGTTGCCGATGATATCGGCGCGGGCCGGTTGCGTGTCCTGATGCCGGCGTTTCCGCCCGCGCGGTTTCCGCTGACAGTGGTCTACCCTTCACGTCGTAACCTGCCCCCGCGGGTCCGCGCCGTGATCGAATTCCTGAGCGAAATCGTTCAGGCCGACCCCGCGACGAGGGATGTCGGCGACGTGCGGGCTGCGTCGCATACCGAAGTGTCCGGTCAGGACTGATCAAGGCTCGCCGCGACAAGCGCCTCGCCGCCGCCTGCTCATACCAATCGTAACAAGCAATATGAGCACGACGGAAATTCCGGCGTTCTCACATCCCGCCTACCTTGTCGGCATCACTTCAGCGCATCGCACGAGATGAGGCGATGCGCGAACTACGCTGAAGATCCAAATCAAACGGGATGGAGATAAAGACATGAGGAAGTTCTTGTATTCGAGTGCCACGATCATCGCGGCGCTTGGCGCGCTGACCACGGTCGCGACCCCCGCTTCGGCGCATACCTATGAGTACTGCCGCAGGGACATCATTGGCTACACGATGTCCTGCAGTTTCGACACCTTGGCGCAGTGTCAGGCAATGTCCTCAGGCCGCGGCGGCGATTGCATGCGCGATCCGTACCTCAGCGATATCCGCAGCAGCTATGCCCGCGTGAAGGATACGGAGGTCAAAGCGTTCGCAAAGACGCCTTCCGCGGCCCGCTTGTCCCAACGCCCGGTCAAAAGCGCGCGTTAGCGGCGGCCGCCGACGGCGAACGGAGAAACGCCGGGCAGCGAATTGATATCGCTATCGATGCGCCCCGGCTGCTGGGTGTAGCCGAACCCGAGTGAAAGGCTGACATTCGACGTCGGCTGGAATTCGACGCCCGCGTGCGCGCTGTAGCCTGGCAGCGTGCCCGACGTGGCGTCGAAGGCGGCAAAAGGGCCACCGATGCCGGTATTGTATTTCAAGGTATCGAAACCGGCATAGACCGCGAGGGGTAACCCGCCTGCGTTTCGAAAGTTGTAGCCGAACTGCACGCCCTGGTAATAAAGCGAGTGAGCATTGCCGAACGCAGCATCCGGGTTGATGCCGTTCATGCCCAGACCCATGCCGCCTTCGGCGCCCACAAACCAGCCGTTCGGAAAATTGTGGCGCAGATAGGAAAAGCCGACGCCTCGGGCGTCACTGCCGTCAAAGCCCGGAAAGTTGCCGTAGGTGTCCGAACTCTGGCCGCCGGTTGGGTTGTCACCGAAGCCGACGGGCCAGCCGGGCATCCAATATGGGACAGGGGCAGCCTGGGCATGGGCCGTTCGTCCGGCCAGACCCAGCGCCGCCAAACCCAATACGAGTGCCAGACCTGATCTGCCTGAGAAAATAGCCATCCACGCTACCGCCAAGTGTCGTGAGATTATACGGCCTGGTTATCAGGAATGCCAGCGCAACGCCGCCGGCCTCGCCGGCCAACCCACGGCTTGCTGTTCTCTTCCGGAGCAGAAACGGTTGCTGTAGCCTCGTTCGGGCAATGCATGCGCGCCACACGCCCGGAATGAAACAGGGTGGGCGAAATCAAAAGGGGGATGGAAATGCACCGCGGTGTCTTCGCCTGTTCGGCTGTTGTTTCGGTCTTGATCACTACCAGTGCGCTCGCCCAGGACGTCCGCCGGGTTGTGACCGGACTCGACGAAAACAATCATGCGGTGGTGCTGTTCGACAGCCGCATCGTCCTGAAACAGGACAGTCCGGTGATCGCCTCGACCAACTTCTGGATCACCGACAGCACGCCGCCCGGCCTGTCCAAAGACGACACCGCCAATCGGCCGATCGGCGTGTCGCCCCCGGATAACGGGACCAAATTCCGCCTCGTCGAGTTCGCCCCGCTGGATCCGGCGACCGAGGCCAAATTGCCGCCGGAGATGATCATGAAGGGCGTCACCCACCCGCCGCAAAAGGGCATTGCGGTCAAGCATCCGATGATGCATCGCACCCGGAGTCTGGATTACGCCGTCATCCTCTCCGGCGAGATCGACATGATGCTGGACGACAACTCGGTCCATCTCAAGCAGGGCGATGTCATCGTGCAGCAGGCCACCAACCATGGATGGGTCAATCACGGCACGCAACCTTGCCGTATCCTGTTCGTATTGATGGATTCGAAGGAGCCTTGAAGAGGAGCCAGCGCCTGAGATGGCGGGGTCGTACAAGAAAAAGGCCCCCGGTTGGGGGCCAGGTACTATTTGCTCGGCGCTTTTGCCGCGGCCTTCTTCTTCGGCCGGAGCTTGCCCTCACGCTCCAGCGCCTTGCGCACCGCCTTGAACTCGGCCAGCGAAGCCGTGTCGGCGCGCGGGAATCGCAGGTTCAGCGCGTCGAGCGCGCTGACGATGGCGGAGCCGATCACGACCCGCGCGAACCACTTGTGATCGGCCGGGACCACGTGCCACGGCGCCACGGGGGTCGAGGTGTGGCGGACGATGTCCTGATACACCGCCATGTACCGCGACCACAGCGCGCGCTCGGTGACGTCGGCCATCGAGAATTTCCAGTTCTTGGAGGGCTGCTCCAGCCGGTCGAGAAACCGCAGGCGCTGCTCCTCCTTCGAGATGTTGAGGAAGAATTTCAGCACCACGATGCCGTTGCGCGCAAGATAGCGTTCGAAGGCGGAAATATCCTCGAACCGCTCGCGCCAGATATTCCCTGTGATGAGCTTGCGCGGGATCTTTTCCTTGGCGAGCAGGTCGGGATGCACCCGCGTCACCAGGCATTCCTCGTAATAGGAGCGGTTGAAGATGCCGATATGGCCGCGCGCCGGCAGCGCGATCGCGCAGCGCCACATGAAATCGTGATCGAGTTCCAGCGAGGTCGGCTGCTTGAACGAAGTCACCTCGCAGCCCTGCGGATTGACGCCGTCGAAGATGTTCTTGATGACGCTGTCCTTGCCGGCCGCGTCCATGCCCTGGAAGATCAGCAACAGCGACCAGCGATCCTGGGCGTAGAGTTTCTCCTGGAAATCGTTCAGCCGCTTTCGGTTGGCGTCGAGGATCTTCTCAGCCTTGTCCTTGTCGAGGCCGCCCTTCTCGCTGGTCTTGTGCGACCTGAGATGAAACTCGCCCGATCCGTCGAAACGGAACGGCTCGACGTAGCGCTTCAGCTGGAGACTGAGAGATTGCGAAGGCTGCTTGCTCATGCGGCACCTTTTCCCATCGGCCGAATTCTAGCTGCTCATCTGCGCTTCGACAAACGCGGTGACGAAGCGCGGCATCGCCGCGGTGAGATCGCTTAACTCCCGCACCAGATGGATGGCGGAAAGTTCGGGCTGCGGCTGCTGCGCCAGATTGGATTCGATCCGTCCGCGCAGCGCAACGCCGGTGAGATCGACATGCAAAATCCTGATCATCGCGATTGCACGGCCGGAGACCACGCAGTCCCAATGCGCACTGGCGCGATAATCCGCCGGAGCGAGACCGGTCTCCTCCTCGACTTCACGGGCGACGCTGCCGGCGATGTCGACCGCGCCGTCCCTGATGTCGTCGAGATCGGGCGTGCCCGAGGGAAAGTAGATGCGGCCGGCGTTCGAGGTATGCTGGCCCATCTCGCCGAGCACGAAGGCGCCGTCGGAAGCGCGCAGCGCGCCCATGCCAAAACCGTTGAACACGCCGGTGTCGGGAAAGCCCCAGTCGCGCCACGCCAGGAAGCTGGCGAAATCGGCCTCGAAATAACTGGCGCTGAAGCGGTCTTCCGTGAAGACCGGATCGCGCGCCAGCAGGATGCGGCCGTTCCAGATCGGCTTCTCGCGCGCCTTGACGTCAAAATGCGCCGATATCTCGCCGCGCCGTTGGTCGGCGAACGGCCACGGCCGGGGACGAAAACCCAGATCGAGCGTGGTGACGCGATGGATGACCGGCGGCGTCATGCCGCCCGATCGGGTCTATTTGGCATTCATCCCCACGGG
>DATNMT010000516.1:0-3641 GCA_035602495.1 Bradyrhizobium sp. | reverse complement strand
CGTCGAAGGCGGCCGCGGTCAGTTCGCCCTGGCGCCAATAGCCTGGCGTCACGTTCGGCCCTTTGGCGCGCACTTCCAGCTTGCCGTTATTGGGAACGAGTTTGGCGTCGTTGCCAATCACGGGAAGCCCGACATGGCCGGAGCGGCTGGTGGCAGGTCGCACCGACATGAAGAACGGCGCGGTCTCGGTGGCGCCGAGCCCGGTCAGCATCGGGACGCGAAAACCTTTTTCCTGCACGGCGAGTTCGTCGAGGCTGTTCCAGACGAACGGCGACAGCGCCGCACCGGAGAAGAACATCGCGTGCAGCCGGTGGAAGAATTTTGCGCGCAACGCTTTGTCGTCGCGCAAATAGGGCAGCAGCGATTCATAGCCTTTGGGAACATTGAAATAGACCGTCGGCGAAATTTCCCGCAAGTTCCGCACGGTCTCCTCGATGCCGCCGGGCATCGGCTTGCCCTGATCGAGATACATCGAGCCGCCGTTGAACAGCGTCAGCCCGATATTGTGATTGCCGCCAAAGGTGTGATTCCATGGCAGCCAGTCGACGATGACAGGAGGCTCGTCCTTCAGGAAGGCGAGCGTCTCGCGGAGCATCACCTGGTTGGCGCAGATCATCCGCTGGGTATTGATGACCGCCTTGGGATTGCCGGTCGAGCCCGAGGTCAGCAGGAATTTAGCAATGGTGTCCGGCCCGATCGCGTCATGCGCGGCATCGAGGCCGTGATCGAGCGGCGTCGCCGTGAGATCGGCGAGCGGGGTCACGTCGCGCCCTGCCAGCGCGCCATAGGCGGCGGCGATTTCGGTCCCGGCAGGAGCGCTGGATTTCAGCGCATCGGCGAATTTGTCGGCATCGTCGGCGAAGACCAGCCCGGGGGTCAACAGCTTCATCAAATAGCAAAGCTTGCCAAAATCCTTCGACACCAGCGAATAGGCCGGTGACACCGGGCAGAACGGGATTCCGGCATAGAGCGCGCCGAACGCGATCAGCGCGTGGTCGATCGAGTTGCCGGAAAGGATGACGACCGGCCGCTCGGCGGAAAGCTGGCGCGACAGCAGGCCGGACGCGATATGCCGGCTCGAGGTCAGCAATTCGGCGTAGGTGATTTGCCGCCAGCCTGGGCCTCCGCGTTCCGCCATGAAGACGCGGTTCGGTTCGGCGCTGGCCCAATGATGCAGGCGGTCGGTCAGTCGGACCGGATAGTCGCCGAGCGCGATTTTCGGCCGCAGATAAATCGTGCCGTCATCGCGGCGTTCGATCGACACGGCCGGATCGCCAAACGAAATCGGACGCAGCGGCGCGTCGCTGCGCGCCGGGGGGACCGAGATGTTGGCGGTCGCGCTCATGTCAGGCCGGTTTCACCTTGGCGGTCTTGCGATCGAGGAACGCGCGGATCCGCAGTTTTGCCTCTTTGTCGCTCTGCGCCACGGTTGCCATCAAGGATTCCATCAAGAGCCCGGTCTGCGGATTGGCTTCCGCGATCATCGGCAGCGCCTGCAGCACGGCGAAATTCGTCAGCGGCGCGTTATCAGCGACTTTGGCGGCAAGCTCCATCGCCTTTTTATAAGCGTTGCCTGCTTCGGTCAGGTATTGCGCAAAGCCGTAAGAGGCGCCCTCGGTCGCCGAATAGACCCGCCCCGTCAGCATCATGTCGGTCATGCGCGCCACCCCGATCAGCCGTGGCAGCCGCACCGATCCGCCGCCGCCGACGAAAATGCCGCGCTGGCCCTCGGGCAGCGCGAAATAGGCGGACGGTTCGGCGACGCGGATATGCGCCGCGCAGGCAAGCTCCAGCCCGCCGCCGATCACCGCGCCCTTCAGCGCGGCGATGACTGGGACGCGGCAATACTGCACGCGATCGAACACGCGGTGCCACATCTGCGAATGCCGCAGGCCTTCGGTGGCGTCGTGCTCGGCCAGCTCCGACAGATCGAGGCCGGAGGAGAAATGATCGCCGACGCCATGGATCACCACCGCGCCGATGCCTTCGGGAAGATGCGAGAAACAATCCTGGATCGCCAGGATGATGCCGTCGTTCAGCGCGTTGCGTTTTGCAGGGCGGTTGAGGCCGACGGATAGCACCGGACCCGCCATCTCGATCCTGAGCAGCGGGGAAGAGTCCGCGGTCGCGGCGGCGGGGGCGGCGTTTCCCATCGATATTTTACGTCCTATCCAGAATAGTTATGTTTTATAACGATTGGCATGGGAGTCAACAAGGCTCCGAAACTTCGTGTCCCGGGCGCGGTGCAGCGCCCTTGCGCTGCTCCGCAGAACCGGGACCCATGGCGTCGAAGGATGGACCCCGGATCAGCAGCGCACCGCCGGAGTCGCGCTACGCGCGATCCCGAGAGCGCTGTGCTGCATCCGGGGAACGATGTCCTCACAACACCTGATGCACGTCGATCTCGACGCGATCGGGGTGGCGGGTGCCGACGCCGACGAACAGGTTTTCCACGAGCCAGCGGTATTTTTCAGCGCCCGTTTCGAATTTCGGCATCGAGCGAAAATAGATCAGCGCGGGATCGACCATCTCGCCCTTGGCGATACGGTCAAGCAGTTCTTTCGGGCCGAAGCGGATGCCGATATTCTCGATGTAGACGATCGCGCCATCGTCCATCTCGAAGGCGTATTTTGCCTCCAGTTCGGTAAACCCGTTCGGCCGGATGACCTGAAAATCGGCGCCGACCGGAAAGATCGTCCCCTTCATTCCCTCGCCGCGCACTTCGCCACCGAGGATCGGGATGATCCGCCTCACGCCATGGCCGTGATCGCCGGCGACGATCGGCGCGCCGACCTTGATGGCAAGACTGAAGACGTATTTGGTCTGAAGCGCATGTGCCATGGATCGCCGATCTTTTTACTTCAGGAATTGCGGCTTCATCCTTCGAGACGGCGCTTTCGCGCCTCCTCAGGATGAGGTCTTAGACCCTCATGGTGAGGAGCGCGGCAACGCCGCGCGTCTCGAACCATAAGGCCCCCGTTCCTAGTGCGCCATCATGCGCTGCGGCAGCCAGGTCGCCAGCAGCGGGAACGCGATCAGGATCACCAGCCGGACCAGGTCGGTCGCCACGAACGGGATCACGCCCTTGAAGATGGTGGCAAAGGAGACGTCCTTGACCACGCTCTTGATGACAAAGACGTTCATGCCGACCGGCGGATGGATCAGGCCGAGTTCGACCGTCATCACGATGATGACGCCGAACCAGATCGGGTCGAAGCCGAGATGGGAGATCACCGGGAAGATGATCGGCACCGTCAGGATGATCATGGCCATCGCGTCCATCAGGCAGCCCAGCACCAGGTACATCACCATGATCAGCGCCAGCACGCCGTAACTGCCGAGCCCGAGGCCGGTCAGGAATTCCGTGACCTTTTGCGGGGTCTGCGTCACGGTGAGAAAATAGCCGAAGATCAGCGCGCCGATCAGCACGGTGAACACCGCCGCCGCGGTTCGGGTGGCCTGCAACAGCGCGGCGAGGATCTTTTCCTTGTCGAGCCGTCCGGTGACCACGCCGATCAGGAATGCGCCGGTGGCGCCGACGCCGCCCGCCTCGGTGGGGGTGAAGCGCGGCAGCAATGGCAGGCCGTAAAGTCCGCCAATGACAAACACGAACAGCAGCACCGGCGCCCAGATATCCTTCA
>DATNMT010000504.1:0-8986 GCA_035602495.1 Bradyrhizobium sp. | reverse complement strand
TGCCGGAACGCCGAGCCGCTCGATTTCGCCCTTGGTCGGATGCCAGGGCGGCCATTCGGTCATACTGCCGATCTTGGCAATGCCGGACCACGCCATCGCTTCCTCGCCGACGGTGATGCCGTAGCGGATCGCTTTGCCTTCACTGAGCACGTAATAGAGATAGTGATTGTCGGAATCGACCACGATCGAGCCGGGGGCTTCCTTGCGGTGATAGTCGACAATGGCGCGGCGGAACGGCTCGGCGACGGGAACGTTGGTGTAACGGATCTTGGCCAGCAGTTCCTTGTCGTGCGGCTTGAAATTGGTCTGGTTGGTCGCCTCATAGGTCGTGGCCTGCATGCAGCCCGACAGCATCAAGCCGGCAGCCAGAATTCCCAACTTTATCTTCAGCGACGACATGGTTTACTTCCGATCGAAAGCCTTGCGTCCGCGCGTCAACTCTGCGCCCCAAACGCCACGATTTCATTAAGCGCATTATCGTCGAAATCGGTCATAATTCCAGACCTTAGATGGCTGTCCCGCGCTGCGGCACGGCCGCTGTGTCTTTTTTGCCGCAAATTGCTTGCCCACAGGCTGATTTTTGGGCAGTCGGGCTATGGCTGCCGAATCAGGGCCACGCCAAAGCCATTTAGCCGCCACAAATATGGACCGGCGGTTAATTTGGAGGCCATGAAGCGCTTGCCAGAATCGAGCTAAGTCCTGTTGGGTGGCTCGCGTGCTCGCGCCTGGAGTGCCCCCATGTTGTCGGTATTCGTGCCTGCCGAAACCTCGCTGAAGAAAGTCGCCGGCGCCGATCTTGCCGCGCTGCCCGACAGCGCGGTCTGGATCGACCTGGTGAAGCCGACCGCGGCCGAGGACAGGGCGGTGGAGCGGCTTTCGGGTATAGCGGTGCCGACCCGGGAGGACATGCAGGAGATCGAGATTTCCTCGCGGCTCTATATCGAGAACGGCGCGCGCTACATGACGGCGACCTTGATGTGCGCGGCGGACACCGAAAATCCGCGCACCACCGCGGTGACTTTTATCCTCTCCAGCCACCGCCTGGTTACCGTGCGTTACGACGAGCCGAAACCGTTCATGCTGGTGGAGAACAAGCTGGCCCGCGCCTGCGCCCCCGGCATCACAGGCGAAATGGTGCTGATGGAATTGCTGGACGCGGTGATCGACCGCAACGCCGACATCCTGGAGCGCGCCGGCAGCGACATGGACAACATCAGCCACGACATTTTCGAGCCCGAGGGCGCCGCGCGCACCGGCCACGCCAAGCGCTATTCCGACATCCTGATCGCGATCGGGCGCAAGGGCGATTTGACCTCGAAGGTGCGCGAGAGCCTGGTCTCGATCGGCCGGGTGGTGACCTTCGTGGCGGCCGCGGTCGACGGCGTCAGATGGTCCAAGGACATGCGCGAGCAGCTCAAGACCATGCAGCGCGACGTCACCTCGCTGACCGACCACGCCAGCTACCTCTCCAACAAGATCACCTTCGTGCTGGATGCCATGCTCGGCGTCGTCAATCTCGAGCAGAACAACATCATCAAACTGTTCTCGGTGATGGCGGTGGTGCTGATGCCGCCGACCCTGATCGCCTCGATCTACGGCATGAACTTCAAACTGATGCCGGAGTTGGAATGGGAGCACGGCTATCTGTTCGCGGTGGTGGCGATGGTGCTCGCCGCGGCCGGCCCGTACATGTATTTCAAATGGAAGAAGTGGCTGTGAGGCGTACTTAATTCTTCCTTTGATCGATGCTCGATCCGGCAACAACGCTGCCTCAATTCCTCCGGTAAAATTTGAGCGGTGAGCACAACGTTTATGCGACGGCTTTCTGCGATAACGCTGGCCTCAAGCGCGAGGACAGCAATGGTTGAGAAAGTCATAACATCACCTGAGAACGTGGTCGATTTCGCGCGCTATCGTACGGGCCGCGAGGCTGCGGCAAGGGCGCCTGCGATGTCGGCGCGGATTTGCCGGCATTGCGGCGCGGCGCTCGCCGAGGGCGAGCGCGAGGACGAATGCTCGAGCGCGCTCAATGTCGAGGCGAAGCTTCGCTGGCAGGCGGCGCAGATTTTGCGCGGGTTGGTCTGACGGGGCATTGCGGGGAAGGCCTGATCATGGCCCCGGCAGCGCCGCTCTATCGCTTCGCCACCTGCGCCGTCGCCACCACGACTTCGGTGACGAAACCGTCGCGGCTCGAGGGAAGGAGACGCTGCTCGACATCGCGCAGCATCGCTTCCATGTTGTCTCCGAGCACGTCGGGGGAGGACGACGAGAAGGTGAGCACCCGGCGCGCCAGGTCGCCGACGCTGATCTCGTGACTGGTCTCGACCTTGATCAGCTCTCCGACGCGAAACTGCGTGCCGCGAAAAAAGCCCGACAGGTCTCGATGGGTTCGCTCGGCGCGGCCCGACTCCGACCACAGGCTCGCCTCCGACCAGGCGCGCCTCGCCTTGTTGTAGTCGTCGAGCCACGGGTTGCGGCTGCCGGCGGAGTGTGACGAACAGACGAGGATCGTGCCGTCAGGCGCAACGAGACGATCAAGGCGCGCGGTAACGGCGTCGCGATCCATCCAGTGCAGGGCTCTGCCGATCGTCACGACATCGAAGCTGCCGAGGTCGGCCGGAAGGTCTTCGGCCCTGCCTTCGACAAGCGTGAGATCGACGGAAGCGCGCTCCGCCGCCTCTCTCGCCGCGGCAATCATGGCAGGTTCCGGATCGACGCCGACGATACGGCCGACATAGGGCGCAAAGCCCAGCGCCAGCAGGCCAGGCCCCGTCCCGAGGTCGATCAGAGTGTGCTGCTTTCCGAACGAAAGCCTTTGCGCCACGGTGCGGAAGAAGTCAGCCGGATAAGGCGGCCGCAATTCCTCATACAGCGCAACGGTGGTGGCGAAGCGTCCCATCATCGGATCGGCGATCCCTTCATCTGTCGGAGCGCGTGCGGCATCGCGAGCGCGCCAGGGCGGCTACACGTGCTGCCCGCCGTTGATGTGGATTTCGGCGCCGTTCACATAGGACGAGGTTTCCGTGCACAGCACATAGATGATTTTTGCCACCTCGTCCGGGGTGCCGAGCCGATGCAGCGGGATTTGCTGCTCGACGATCTTCTCGGTGCCCGGAGAGAGGATCGAGGTGTCGATTTCGCCCGGCGCGATCGCATTGACGCGCACCCCGAGGCGGCCGAAGTCCGACGCCATCTCACGGGTCAATGAGGCCAGCGCCGCCTTCGAGGTGGCATAGGCCGCGCCCGCGAACGGGTGCACGCGGCCGCCCGCGATCGAGGTGACGTTGACGACCGAGCCCTTCGCCGCCTTCAGTTCCTCGATCAGCCCGCGCGCCATCATGATCGGCGCGAAGAAGTTGACCCGGAACACGTGGCTCCAGGTGTCGACGTCGGTATCGATCGAGCCGAGCCGGCGGCCGTTCTCGGCCTTCGGCGAGATCGCGGCATTGTTGACCAGCGCATGCAGCGCGCCGCCTTCCAGCCGCTGGCGGATTTCCGCGATCGCGCGCGTGGTGTCGGCATGGTCGGCAAGGTCGACCTGAATGTGATCCTCAGGACCTGCGTCCCATGGGCAATCTTCCGGGAACGGGTGCCGCGAGCAGGTGATGACGCGCCAGCCGGCCGAGGAAAAGCGGATCACGGTGGCGTGGCCAATGCCGCGGCTGGCTCCGGTCAGAAGCAGCGTACGCCGCGGGGTGTTGGCGGAAGTCGGCATAAACGGTTCTCTCGTTCTCCGTCATGCCCGGCCTTGTGCCGGGCATCCACGTCTTCCTTCGTTCGTTGCAGGGAAGACGTGGATGGCCGGGACAAGCCCGGCCATGACGACTTACCCTAGGGATAAAGCCGCGTCTTGGACCAGGGCTGATCCGGCGCGTCGCGGCAGAATTCGATGCGGTCGTGCAGGCGGAACGGGCGGTCGTGCCAGAACTCGAACTGCATGGGCGCGATGCGCCAGCCGCTCCAGCCGGGCGGCCGCGGCACTTCGCCGACCAGGTGTTTGGCGGCGACTTTTGCGATCGCCTGCTCGAAGGCAAAGCGGCTCTCCAGGGGCTGCGACTGCTTGCTGGCCCAGGCGCCGATCTGGGCCTGCTTCGGCCGGGTGGCGAAATAGGCGTCGGCTTCCGCCTCGGTCACCGCCGTCACGGGCCCGCGGATCCGGACCTGCCGGCGCAGCGACTTCCAGTGAAAAAGTAACGCCGCCTTAGGATTTGCGGCGAGTTCGCGGCCCTTCTGGCTGGCGATGTGGCTGTAGAACACAAACCCGTCGGCATCGAAGCCCTTCATCAGCACCATCCGCACGTCGGGCAGGCCGCTCTCGTCGACGGTGGCGAGCGACATCGCGTTGGGATCGCTGGGCTCGCCCTTCACGGCCTCGGCGAACCAGTCGCCGAACAGGGCAAACGGCTCCTCGGCCGCAGTGAAATCACCGGATATTAACGCTGCCGGGTGTTTGATGGAGGTCGTGTCGGTCATTCTGGGAGTTCCGAGTTGCGTCCGCCCGCGGTCAGGTGCGCGTTGCTGCCCCTATATAGGCTTGCCCTATATAAGACATGGGGACGCGTTGGCCTATCGGCGATGGGGCCCGCGGGCGCCGTGATGACACTGATTCTAATCGGCGCCGGCACCGGCGGCTGCAGCCTGTCCCGGACCGACGGCGCGTTTGCCCGGATGGACGATAACGAGGCGACGGGGTCGCTTGGCCCGGCGCAGGGCGGTGGCCCGGCGCCGACCGAGACCGACCTTGCCTTTGCCCGCAACGCCGCCTCCGACGTGCTGACCAAGGGCGACAAGGATGCCAGCCAGCCCTGGGAAAATCCCGAAACCGGCGCGCGGGGTTCGGTGACCCCGCTGGCCCAAGCCTATACCTCGGACGGCCGCACCTGCCGGGATTTCCTGGCGAGCTATGTCAACGGCTCTAACGAAAGCTGGCTGCAGGGCGCGGCCTGCCAGATCGGCCGCGAGGGCCGGTGGGAAATTCATACCTTGAAGCCGTGGAGGCGGGGCTGAAGCGATCGCATCCCCGTTGCAAAAATGCCACGAGGACCCCAAATGAAACCGTGGTGGGCGGGCAGCCCTCAGTTTAACATCAGATTTTCCCTGAAGGAGACGTGACGGATGCGCGACCCCTATGAGGTCTTGGGGGTGCCGCGGGGCGCCAGCGCCGCGGCGATCAAGAGCGCCTATCGCAAGCTCGCCAAGAAGCATCATCCCGACGCCAACAAGAACGATCCGAAGTCAGCGGCGCGCTTTTCCGAGATCAATTCAGCCAACGAGATCATCGGCGACGAGGACAAGCGCAAGCAGTTCGACCGCGGCGAGATCGACGCCGAGGGCAAGCCGCGTTTCCAGGGTTTCCCCGGCGGCGACCCGCGGACGCGCGGGGGCCCGGGCGGCTTCGAGACCCATACCTTCCGCACCGGCGGTGGTCCGGGCGGCTTTGGCGGCGGCGGCGGTTTCGAGGACATCCTCAACAGCATGTTCGGCGGCGCGGCCGCGCGCGGCGCGCGGCCCAGTGGCGGCACCACCTTCGAATTCGACACCGGCGGGATCGCGCTCGACCTCGACCTTTCCGTGGCCATGACGGTGTCGCTGGAAGAGTCGGTCAACGGCGCAGAGAAGCGCGTCCGGCTGCCGACGGGCAAGGAACTCAATGTCAAGATCCCCGCAGGCGTTGTCGCCGGCCAGCAAATCCGGCTGAAGGGGCAGGGCGAGACCGCGCAGGGTCATCCGCCCGGCGATCTCCTGATTACCGTCAACATTGCGCCGCATCCCTTCTTCAAGGTCGATGGCAGCGATCTGCGCGTCGAACTGCCGATCACGCTTTACGAAGCCGTGCTCGGCGGCAAAGTGCGCGTGCCGACGCTCGGCAGCGCGGTGGAATTGTCTGTCCCGAAAAACACCTCGAGCGGCCGGACCTTTCGCCTGAAGGGCAAGGGACTGCCGAAGGCAACGGGCACCGCGGGCGATCTGTTCGTCACCATCCGCATCGTGCTGCCGGACGGCAACGACGCCGAGCTCGAAGCGTTGATGCAGAAATGGCGAGACGGCCGTCCTTATAATCCACGCAGCGATCTGACCTGATCGTCGCTGTCCTTCTTTCGGGCGTGATCTCCACGCAAACGGGCCGCATTTGTCGCGAGGGAAAAACGGTTCCCGCTTTTCCGGATCATGCTCCACGCAAAACCGGCAACCCAAAAAGGTGCGGCCTCAACCAGGGGACCAGCGCGGTACATAACCCCAGTCGAGGCCGCTGCGTCGATCGGCGGATCGAACGCGATACAACTTCTCGTGAGCACCTGGTGCGATAATGAGACGCGTCGATGACTTGATTCCAGATTCTTAATGTCGGAATTGGGACAGAGGCGATGACGTGAAATTCTAGCCGCCGCCCTTCTCGATCTGGTCGTAGACGAGGCGCGCCACTTGGGACAGGCGCTCGCGGTCGCTGCCGCCGCTGACCACATAGCCCACGCCGTTGTCAGCCCAGAACAGCGCGCCGTCATTATCCTGCCTGGCATAGCGCATCTGCGTGGTCTCGGTTTCGGCCCGCGCGGTATAGACCGTGAAGCGCTCGCCCGAGGCGCTCTCATACATCAGAAACGACGCCGGCCCGGTGGGGCCGGGCAACAGCCGTCCGCCGACCAGCTTCAGGCCGGTGGCGTCGAGTTCGGGCGCGCGGACGTCCCAGCCGCAGCGCTTGGTCAGCCATTGCTGCAGATGCACGCGTTCGCTGCCGGGCACCTCGACCGGATGGCGCACCTCGACCACGTAGAGCCGGTGCGCGTCGAGCGCATCCACCGTGAAATTCTGAAACGTCGAGGGCGCCGTGGCCGCACCGCGCGCCAGCCAGCCGACGCCGCCGCCGGCCACGAACGCCAGCAGCGTGGCCGCGATCGCGCCGTAAACCCACTTGCGCGGATGCCGCACCAGCCGCTCGATCTCGAGCCGCTTCGGCACCGGCTCGTCGGCGATGGCGTCGTAGCGCGCATGCAGCGCGTCGGCCATCGCGCGCCATGATTGCACCCGTTCGGCATCTTCGGGATGCGCGACCAGCCACGCCTCGACATCACCGCAACGCTCCGCCGGCAATTCATTGTCGACATAGGCGTGCAGTTCGTCTTCGGTGACGGGAATCTGTGGGTCGGTCATGGTCGTCGTCTCTGTCCAGGCTCAATCGAAAATGGTTGGTCGGCCGGCCGCGAAAACCGGCTCCGCTCAAACGCCTTCACATTCATCAGATCATCAACATGCACAATGCTTGCCATCATTAACCTACCGTCATTTGACCCGCCGCAATGCCGCCCGCTCGCCCTCGAGCGAGGCCTTGACATGGGCGCGGGCCCGGGCGAGGCGCGACATCACGGTGCCGATCGGCACCCCCTGGATGTCGGCGACCTCGCGGTAGCTCAATCCTTCCAGCATCACCAGCAGCAGCACCGAGCGCTGCTCCTCCACCAGTGTCGCCAGCGCGCGGGCGATGTCGCGCGCCTCCGCCTCGGTCCCGCTGGCGTCGGGATTGTTGTCGAGCAGCGGCATGAATTGCGGCCGCCGCGCCAGCGACCGCCGCCGGTTCTTGTTGAGGTTGGTCAGGATGGTATAGAGCCAGCTCCTGACGTCGCCACCGAGAAACAGCCGTTCCGAACGCAACGCGCGCACCAGCGTATCCTGCACCAGGTCGTCGGCGACATCCGCATCGCGCGCCAGCGCGCGCGCATAGCGGCGCAGCGCTGGAATCATGGCTTCGACGCTCTGGCGAAACGCGCTCATTGACGCCCCGATCCTTGGCTTTGTCAGGCCAGCGTCCGAAACCGGTAACGCGAACGCCTTCGTATAACATAACACCGAAATGCTGCCGCTATTCCGCTTGTAAGGAACCGTCCCGGCGGGGTGGATTTGGGCTGTACCGGCTGGGAGGGCTGGTGTACCCCCAAACCTCATAAGTTCGATTGGATACATTAATGGCGCAAACTTCAGGGCTGATGCAGGGCAAGCGCGGGGTGATCCTCGGGGTTGCCAACAACCGTTCGATTGCCTGGGGCATCGCCAGGGCCTGTCGTGCCGCCGGCGCGGAAATCGCGCTGACCTGGCAGGGCGACGCGCTGAAGAAGCGGGTCGAGCCGCTGGCAAAGGAACTCGGCGGCATTCTGCTCGGCCATTGCGACGTCACCGATCCCGCAACCATCGACGCGGTGTTCGATGTGCTCAGGGAAAAATGGGGCAAGATCGATTTCGTGGTGCACGCCATCGCGTTCTCCGACAAGGACCAGCTCGACGGCCGCTATCTCGAAACCACCGCCGACAATTTTTCCAAGACCATGCTGATCAGCTGCTACTCGCTGACCGCGATCGCGCAGCGCGCCGAGAAGCTCCTGACCGACGGCGGCTCGATCCTGACGCTGACCTATTACGGCGCCGAGAAGTGGATGCCGCATTACAACGTGATGGGCGTGGCAAAGGCGGCGCTTGAAGCAAGCGTGCGCTATCTTGCCGCCGACCTCGGCGAGAAGAACATCCGCGTCAACGCGATCTCGGCGGGACCGATCAAGACGCTGGCCTTCGCCGGCATCGCCGATTCCCGCCAGCTGCTGAAGTGGACCGAAGTCAACGCGCCGTTGCTGCGAAATGTCACGATCGAGGAAGTCGGCGACAGCGCGCTCTATCTGCTTTCGGATATGTCGCGCGGGGTCACCGGCGAGGTGCATCACGTCGATTCCGGCTATCATGTCGTTGGCATGAAGCGCCCGGAGGCGCCGGACATTTCCTTGAGCAAGGAATAGCGGCAGGTTCGATGTCGGCGCCGACGATCTACTACATTCGCCATGGTGAGACGGCATGGAATGCCGAGGGACGCTTCCAGGGATCGCAGGACATTCCATTGAATGACCTCGGACGCTCACAGGCTGTTACGGCCGGCGGTATACTCGCCGATCTGTTGGTGCGCGACGACCGCGAGGTATCGTCGCTGGCATTCGTGGCGAGCCCGCTC
>DATNMT010000487.1:0-10217 GCA_035602495.1 Bradyrhizobium sp. | reverse complement strand
CGCGTGACCTTGGCGAGATAGATATTGCCGCGCAGCTGCTTGCGCTGCGCGGTTTCGAAATCAAACTCTTCGACACGATTGCCGCGGACCACAACGACCCGGGTCTCTTCCGGGTGGGTGGCATCGATTAACATTTTGTTGGGCATTTTTTAACTCTTGGCGGCGGCGGGCGCGTATCACGGCAAGCGCATATGGCGCGACCGGGTGACGCGACGGTCCACCTGATTCGGGGGTGAGGGGAAGGCCAAAACGCAAGCCTGGGCGCCCCGCCGAACGCGATCCCGGTGCAAAACGACGCGCAGAGCTTTCGCTCCGCTTCGGCGCGATTCTTCCCAGGATCGTCGGCAACACAGTCTGGCGCATCAAGCGTCGGCCCGTCTAAACACGTTGGCGGCAAAGGTGCCGCCTTGTCTGTCGCTGAAAGCCCGGCGCGGCGCCAAAGCGCTCGCCGGCTGTTCGCATATCGGGCCGTTCGGGCCGGATAGTCGGGTTATGCCGCCTCTCGAAGCCGTCCCTGGAACAAGAGGTAACCTGGGACCGGACGCCGCTCGGGCTCGAAACCGCCGCTCCTTGTCAGCCGCGCGCTGCGCTGGCTGCGGAGGGATCGGAAAGACGCTGGAATCCCCGAAATTCGAAGGTTCCGGCGCTGCACCGGGAGGCTGAACGCGACACAACCGGGAGTTTTAGCCGTCAGCCCCCTGTACATACGTGGATTGGGGCCTGCGTGCAAGGGAAGCGTCGCAGCGCGGCAACACTCCGCCTTATTCACCGAAAGGACTTAAGCTGCGGTTAACCCCGTGGTCCTATTGCGGTAAGAGGGCTGCTCGGAGGCTTGGGAATCGTTGGCGAGCCGCGCAAATCATCGTTTTTTACTGGGATGCGCGCTAGTGTGCGCTGCAGCATTGCTGTGCTCGGATGCCAGCCTGGTCGGTGCGGCAGAGGGCCAGCCAGCCGCCCCCAACCTGGCCTCGAATCTCCCCATCGCCTCGGATGCGCGCTTGGCCGGCGATGCCAAGCAAACCCGCTTCGTCCTCGATCTCGACAGAGCCATCCAGTTTCGCGCCTTTGTGTTGGCCGATCCCTACCGGGTGATCGTGGACACCCCGCAGGTCAACTTTCAGCTCCCCAACGGGATCGGCACCGCCGGACGGGGTTTGGTCAAGGCCTTCCGCTACGGCTTGGTCATGCCGGGCGGTTCCCGGATCGTGTTCGACCTGACCGGGCCGGCCAGAATTGCAAATTCATACGTGCTGGAAGCAGCCAACGGCCAACCGCCGCGATTGGTGCTCGAGCTCGAAGAGGTGGAACGCACCGCCTTCGTTCAGTCGCTCGCGCCGGAAAACCGGCCCGAGCTGAGGCCCGCCATCGCGGACGCCAACGCCGCCGCGCCCGCGGCAGCGGCAGCGCCAGCCAAGCCCGCGGCGCCACCGGATCCGCGGCCGGTGATCGTGATCGACCCCGGCCATGGCGGCCTCGACAATGGCACACAGGCGAGCGGCGAAAGTGAAACGAGCGAAAAGAACCTGGTGCTCGCCTTTGGCCTGGCGTTGCGCGATCGCATCGAGAAGTCGGGCAAATACCGCGTCGTCATGACGCGAACCGACGACACCTTCATCCCGCTCGCCGACCGGGTGAAGATCGCGCGCAACCAATCGGCGGCGCTGTTCGTCTCGATCCATGCCGACGCCTTGCCGCGCGGCGAGGGCGATGCGCAGGGAGCGACCATCTATACACTGTCCGACAAGGCCTCCGATGCCGAGGCCGAGCGGCTGGCGGAAGCGGAAAACAAGGCTGACGCCATCGGCGGGGTCAATTTGACCGAAGAGCCGACCGACGTCGCGGACATCCTGATCGATCTGGCGCAGCGCGAAACCCGCACGTTTTCTAACCGCTTCGCGCGGCTTTTGATGGGCGAGATGAAGGGCACGGTGCGGATGCACAAGCACCCGCTGAAATCCGCCGGCTTCCGGGTACTGAAGGCTCCCGACGTTCCGTCGGTGCTGGTTGAACTCGGCTATGTCTCCAACAAGGGCGATCTCGAGCATCTGGTATCGGACAGCTGGCGCTCCCGTACCGTTGCATCCATGGCGCAGGCCGTCGACGCCTTCCTGGCCAAACGCGTGGCGAGGGCGGGGCCAACCAATTGAAAGGCAAGGCCGCTTTGGCCGAAGCCCTAGTTTGGCCACAGCGGCGGCCCTATAAAAAAACTGCTGTGGGATCGCGGGAATCGATCAAAATTCCCTCCCGACCGACGTATGATGCGCTTACCGCGGAAGGCCGTATTGGTCCGCGAACCCAAGTCAGGCTAAAATAAGCGCCGGTCGTCACGGCGCGCGGGCTGAACGGATATTCGATAATGCGCTTGCTGGTGCGGTTCTTGGGTTTCCTGTTCGCCGCCGGAACCGTGGTGTTCCTGGTGGGCGTCGCCGGCGTCGCAGGGGCGATCTGGCATTTTTCCAAGGATTTGCCGGATTATTCGCAGCTTCAGGATTACGAGCCGCCGGTGATGACCCGCGTGCACGCGGCGGACGGCGCGCTGCTCGGCGAATATTCCAAGGAGCGCCGGCTGTATCTCCCGATTCAGGCGGTTCCAAAACTCGTCATCAACGCGTTCCTGGCGGCCGAAGACAAGAATTTCTACGAGCACGGCGGCATCGATTTCGCCGGCATGGCGCGCGCGGCCGTGCTGTATGCGCAGAATTACGGTTCCAACCGCCGCCCGCAGGGCGCCTCGACCATCACCCAGCAGGTCGCAAAGAACTTTCTCTTGACCAATGAGGTGTCGTTCACCCGCAAGATCAAGGAAGCCTTGCTGGCGATGCGGATCGAGCGCGCCTATTCCAAGGACAAGATCCTCGAACTCTACCTCAATGAAATCTACCTCGGCCTCGGCGCCTACGGCGTCGCCGCGGCTTCGCTGGTCTATTTCGACAAGTCGGTCAACGAGCTCACGGTGGCGGAAGCAGCTTACCTGGCGGCGCTGCCGAAGGCGCCGGCAGCGCTGCATCCGGTCCGCAACAAGGATCGCGCCATCGAGCGGCGCAATTACGTGATCGACCGGCTGCTGGAAAACGGCTGGATCAAGCAGGCCGATGCCGACAAGGCCCGCAAGGATCCGCTCAATGTGACCAACCGGAGCAATGGCGCGCACATCTTCGCCGGCGAATATTTTGCCGAGGAAGTCCGCCGCGACATCTTCGAGCGCTACGGCGAGAAGAAACTCTACGAAGGCGGCCTGTCGGTGCGGACCACGCTCGACCCCAAAATTCAGGTGATGGCGCGCAAGACCATGGTGGCGGGCCTCGTCACCTTTGACGAGCAGCAGGGCTGGCGCGGGCCCATCAGCAAGCTCGACATTTCCGGCGACTGGGGGGTGAAGCTGGCCGACGTCAAATCGCTGTCGGACATTTCGCCGTGGCGGATGGCGGTGGTGCTGGAAACCAGCGAGCAATCGGCGCGGATCGGTTTCCAGCCCGGCCGCGAACTCGGCGGCGCGATATCCAAGGAACGGCAAACCGGCATCATCACGGTCGACGGCGTCAAATGGGCCAAGGCCGCATCAGGACCGGCGAAGGGCCGGACCCCGACGGCGGTATCGCAGGTGCTTTCGGCGGGCGACGTGATTTACGCCGATCCCCTGATGGCCAAGGACGGCACCGCGGTCGAAGGCCAATATCGTTTGCGGCAGTTGCCGGAAGTTTCCGGCGCGATGGTGGTGATGGATCCGTGGACCGGCCGCGTGCTGGCGATGGTCGGCGGCTTCTCGTTCGACCAGAGCCAGTTCAACCGCGCAACGCAAGCCTACCGGCAGCCGGGTTCGTCGTTCAAGCCGATCGTGTATTCATCCGCACTCGACAACGGCTATACACCTTCGACGGTGGTGGTCGACGCGCCGATCGAGATCGATCAGGGGCAGGGCGCCGGCGTCTGGCGTCCGGAGAACTATGCGTCCGGCAAGTATAATGGACCGACCACGCTGCGCAACGCGCTGCGGCTGTCGCTCAATACGGTGACGGTGCGACTGGCGCAGGACATCGGCATGCCCTTGATCGGCGAATACGCCAAGCGCTTCGGGGTCTATGACGAGCTGCCGAATTATTTGTCCTATGCGCTCGGCGCCGGCGAGACCACGGTGATGCGGATGGTCACGGCCTATTCGATGTTCGACAATGGCGGTCGGCGCGTGAAGCCGACCCTGATCGATCGAATCCAGGACCGCTACGGGCACACCATCTTCAAGCATGACGCCCGCGAGTGCCGCGGCTGCGACGCGCCGGGCGGCTGGAAGAACCAGCCCGAGCCGCAGCTGGTCGACCGCCGCGAGCAGGTGCTCGATCCCATGACCGCCTACCAGATCACCTCGATGATGGAAGGCGTGGTGCAGGCCGGCACTGCGACGGTGGTGAAGGAGGTCGGCAAGCCGATCGCCGGCAAGACCGGCACCACCAACGACGAAAAAGACGCCTGGTTCATCGGTTTCTCGCCGGACATCGTGGTCGGCATCTATATGGGCTACGACAAGCCGCGCAACCTCGGCCGCGGCGCCACCGGCGGACATCTCGCCGCGCCGATCGCGCGCGATTTCCTGAAGCTCGCGCTCGCCGACAAGCCGGCAATCCCGTTCAAGGTACCGGCCGGCATCAAGCTGATCCGCGTCGTGTCCAAGACCGGCATGCGCGCCGGTCCGGGCGAAACCGGCGGCGTCATCCTCGAAGCCTTCAAGCCGGGCACCGCGCCGCCGGATAATTACTCCGTGATCGGGGTCGCCGACGCCGACGGCCGTTCGCTGACGGTGGCGCCGGATGTCGACCGCACCATCATGCGCCCCGGCACCGGCGGGCTCTATTAGCGCGACAAAAGGAACGAGCCATGAAAACGCGGTTGGCCAGGACAGGGGTGACCAACTGAAATAGGACCTGCGCCCGAAGCCCTAGTTCGGCCACAGCCGTTGCCCTATAAAAAACGGCTGGGGGGCCGAAGGGTTCGATCAAGATTCCTCCTGAACAATCGATGATGCGCGGCCCTGAACGGATCAGTTCTGCCGTACAGGGTTGCGCTTGAAGAGCCTGCCGGTCGTCACGGCGCACGGGCTGAAACGGATTTTGAATGCGCTTGCTGGTGCGGTTCGTGGGATTCCTGTTTACGGCGGGAACCGTGGTGTTCCTGGTGGGCGTTGCCGGCGTCGCGGGAGCGATCTGGCACTTCTCCAAGGATTTGCCGGATTATTCGCAGCTTCAGGATTATGAGCCGCCGGTGATGACCCGCGTTCATGCGGCGGACGGCGCGCTGCTCGGCGAATATTCCAAGGAACGCCGGCTGTATCTTCCCATTCAGGCGGTCCCGAAACTCGTCATCAACGCGTTCCTGGCGGCCGAGGACAAGAATTTCTACGAGCACGGCGGCATCGACTTTTCCGGCATGGCGCGCGCGGCGATTTTGTTTGCCCAGAACCTTGGGTCCAACCGTCGCCCGCAGGGCGCCTCGACCATCACCCAGCAGGTCGCGAAGAACTTTCTCTTGACCAACGAGGTGTCGTTCACCCGCAAGATCAAGGAAGCATTGCTGGCGATGCGGATCGAGCGCGCTTATTCCAAGGACAAGATCCTCGAACTCTACCTCAACGAAATCTATCTCGGCCTCGGCGCCTATGGCGTCGCCGCGGCTTCGCTGGTCTATTTCGACAAGTCGGTGAATAATCTCACGGTCGCGGAAGCGGCTTATCTGGCGGCGATGCCGAAGGCACCGGGAGCCCTTCATCCGATCCGCAACCACGACCGCGCCGTCGAACGGCGCAACTACGTGATCGACCGCCTGCTGGAGAACGGCTGGATCAAGCCGGCCGAAGCCGAAATTGCCCGCAAGGATCCGCTGGTCGTCACCAACCGGAGCAATGGCGCGCACATCTTCGCCGGCGAGTATTTTGCCGAGGAAGTCCGCCGCGATCTCTTCGAGCGTTACGGCGAGAAGAAACTTTACGAAGGCGGCCTGTCGGTGCGGACCACGCTGGATCCGAAGCTGCAGGTGATGGCGCGCAAGACCATGGCGGCCGGGCTCGTCAATTTCGACGAGGCGCAGGGCTGGCGAGGCGCGACCAGCAAGCTGGATATAACGGGCGATTGGGGCGTGAAGCTCGCCGACGTCAAATCGCTGTCGGATATCGCGCCGTGGCGGATGGCCGTGGTGCTGGAAACCAGCGAGCAATCGGCGCGGATCGGTTTCCAGCCCGGCCGCGAACTCGGCGGCGCGGTATCCAAGGATCGTCAAATCGGCAATATCACGCTGGATGGCGTGAGGTGGGCGAAGCCGCTATCGGGCCCGACGCGGGGCAAACCGCCGACCGCGGTGTCGCAGGTGCTTTCGCCGGGCGACGTGATCTATGCCGACCCGTTGATCGGAAAGGACGGCAATCCGATCGAAGGCCAGTATCGGCTGCGACAATTGCCGGAGATTTCCGGCGCCATGGTTGCAATGGATCCGTCTACCGGGCGCGTGCTCGCGATGGTCGGCGGCTTCTCGTTCGACCAGAGCCAGTTCAACCGC
Source organism: Bradyrhizobium sp. (assembly GCA_035602495.1). GTDB lineage: Bacteria > Pseudomonadota > Alphaproteobacteria > Rhizobiales > Xanthobacteraceae > Bradyrhizobium. Next base: position 3,677 of record DATNMT010000487.1, on the reverse strand, counting down.
GCAACGCAAGCCTACCGGCAGCCGGGATCCACCTTCAAACCCATCGTGTATTCGGCCGCGATCGACAACGGCTATACGCCATCGGCCATGGAGGTCGATGGTCCGATCGAGATCGATCAGGGGCAGGGCGCCGGCGTCTGGCGCCCGGAGAACTTTTCGGTCGGAAAGTATTTTGGTCCCACCACGCTCCGTAACGCCCTGAAACACTCGCTCAATACCGTGACGGTGCGGCTGGCGCAGGACATCGGCATGCCGCTGATCGGCGAATACGCCAAGCGCTTCGGCGTTTACGACGATTTGCCAAACTATCTGTCCTATGCGCTCGGCGCCGGCGAAACCACGGTGATGCGGATGGTCACGGCCTATTCGATGTTCGCCAATGGCGGCCGGCGGGTGAAGGCCACCCTGATCGACCGGATTCAGGACCGTTACGGCCATACCATCTTCAAGCACGACGCCCGCGAATGCCGCGGCTGCGACGCGCCGGGCGGCTGGAAGAACCAGCCCGAGCCGCAACTGGTCGATCGCAGGGAACAGGTGCTGGACGTGATGACGGCGTACCAGATCACCTCGATGATGGAAGGCGTCGTCCAAGGCGGCACCGCGACGGTGATGCGCGAAGTGGGCAAGCCGATCGCCGGCAAGACCGGTACCACCAATGAAGCAAAAGACCTCTGGTTCATCGGCTTTTCGCCGGATCTCGTAGTCGGTCTCTATCTAGGCTACGACAAGCCGCGCAGTCTGGGCAGGGCCGCGCAAGCAGGCCATACCGCCGCTCCGATCGCCAGGGATTTCATGAAGCTCGCGCTCGCCGACAAGCCGGCGACGCCGTTTCGGGTGCCACCGGGGATCAAGCTGATCAGGGTCGATTCCATGACCGGCATGCGCGCCGGCCCGGGAGACGGCGGCAAGACCATCCTCGAAGCCTTCAAGCCGGGCACCGGACCGCCGGACAATTACGCGGCGATCGGCGTCGACGATGCCGACAGCCGTACGCTCACCGTGGCGCCGGACGCCGACCGCACCATCATGCGCCCCGGCACCGGCGGATTATATTAACGCGTTTGCGGATTGCGCTTTGCGGCGTCCGCCGCTACATCCGTCGCAGTTTTGCGAATTGGCGGCCCAAGCCGCAGATCAGAGAACCCATGCGCGCCGAAGTCGAACGCCTCGTTGAAGAGATCAAGCAGTCGGTCGGGCTGCTGAGGAGGCATCTTTGACGTCGAGAAATCCACCGCACGTCTGGCCGAGCTGAACAAGCTCGCCGAGGAGCCCAATCTCTGGAACGATCCCCAGAAGGCTCAGAAACTGATGCAGGAGCGCACCTCGCTGGAGGATGCGCTATCCGGCATCGGCAAGATCGAGCGCGAGCTCGAGGACGATGTCGGGATGATCGAACTCGGCGAGGCCGAGAATGATTCCGGCGTCGTCGCTGAGGCCGAGAACGCGCTGAAGGCGCTGAAGAAGGAAGTCGCCCGCCGCGAGCTGGAAGCCTTGCTGTCGGGCGAGGCCGACCGGTTCGATTCCTATCTCGAGGTCCACGCCGGCGCCGGCGGCACCGAAAGCCAGGACTGGGCCGAGATGCTGCTCCGCATGTACACGCGCTGGGCCGAGAAGCATGGCTTCAAGATCGAATATCTGGAAGAGACGCAAGGCGAAGAGGCCGGCATCAAATCCGCCACCATCCAGATCTCGGGCCACAACGCCTATGGCTGGCTGAAGACCGAAGGCGGCGTGCACCGGCTGGTGCGGATATCGCCTTACGACTCCAACGCGCGCCGGCACACCTCGTTTTCCAGTGTCGCGGTGTTTCCGGTGGTCGACGACAGCATCAAGATCGACATCAAGGAATCGGATGTGCGCACCGACACCATGCGCTCGGGCGGCGCCGGCGGCCAGCACGTCAACAAGACCGAATCCGCGGTCCGGCTGACGCATATCCCGACCGGGGTTGCCGTCGTCTGCCAGGCCGGCCGCTCGCAGCACAAAAACCGGGCGCAAGCCTGGGACATGTTGCGCGCGCGGCTCTACGAGATCGAACTGAAAAAGCGCGAGGCGCAGGCCGCCGCCGACCAGGCCGCCAAGACCGAGATCGGCTGGGGCCACCAGATCCGCTCCTATGTGCTGCAGCCCTATCAGATGGTGAAGGATTTGCGCACGGGCGTGCAGACCTCGGACACCTCGGGCGTGCTCGACGGCGACCTCGACGAGTTCATGGCGGCAACGCTGGCGCAGCGCGCGTTCGGCACCTCGCCGGGCGCGGTCGAGGATGTGGATTAGCCAATGACAAAGGTTGCCTTCATCGGGCTCGGACGCATGGGCCACGGCATGGCCGGCCGTTATCTCGATGCCGGATTTGAGGTCGCGGTCTTCAATCGCAGCAAGGCGAAGGCGGAAGATTTGATCGCGCGGGGCGCGCGATGGGCTACCTCGCCCGCCGCCGCGGCCGATGGCGCGGATGCGGTCGTGACAATGGTCGCTGACGACGAGGCGTCGCGTGCCGTATGGCTCGGCAAGGACGGCGCGGCCTCGACCGCCAAAGCCGGAACGCTGGCGATCGAATGTTCCACCGTGTCCTACCAGCATGCGCTCGATCTCGCGCGCGAGCTTCGTACTCGCGGCCTGGTCTATATCGACAGCCCCGTCACGGGCTTGCCGGATGCGGCGGCCGCCGGAAAACTGACGCTGTTGGTCGGCGCTGAGCCCGCCGACCTTGAACGCGCCCGGCCGTTTCTCACACCGCTCTCCACCACCATCCGGCATTTCGGCGCCGTCGGCAGCGGCACCGTCTACAAGCTGATCAACAATCTGATGGGCGCGGTCCAGATCGCCGGCATCGCCGAGGGGCTCGCGATCGCCGAAAAGGCGGGCCTCGACATGAAGCTGGTGCTGGAAGCGGTCGAGACGGGGGTTGCCGCCAGCCCGCAGGTGATCCGTCATTCCAAACGCATGGCGGCGCGGAATTTTTCCGGCGCGACGTTCACCGCGGCGCTGCGGCACAAGGATGCGGCCTATGCCGTGGCTTTGGCCGAGAGCCTGCTGTCGGCCGCGCCGATCATGGGCCGCGCCGCGGTCGAGGCCTACGCACGCGCCAAGGCCGTTGCGCCCGATGACGACGAAGGCAAGATGATCGAGATCGTGTCCAAGGGCAAAAACAAGGCGTTGTAATCAGGCAGTTGCCTGAGCTTCCTTCCATTGCGCCAACCATCCGGTAAACCTTCCGCTGTCGCGCTCGCCGCCATGCCAGGCCGCGGTCACCGTGCCGTCATCGGCCACCAGCAGCACCACGTCGAGGCCCTTGGAGCGGCGCAGCGTATCGATCGCCTGCACGGGCGTCTGCGCAATGGGACCCGCGACATTGAACGAGGTGTTGACGGAGACCTCGACGCCGATGCGGCGGCCGAGCGCCTTTAGATACGCGTAGGTGAGGGGATCGTCGTTTTCCCGCACGATCTGGATCCGGCCCGTGCCGTCGGCGTGGATCACCGCCGGAATCTTTTCGCGCGCATGCGGCTTCGAATGCGCGGTCAGCACCATATAATTATAGACGTTGTAGTCGCCGTCGGACGCGCCTTCGAGCAACTCGAAATATCCCTCGGCCGCTTGCAGCGTCGCCATCGGCGCCAGGGGCCGGATCGCCTCGCGGTATTTTACCCGTTCGTTGAGAAGTTCGCGCG
>DATNMT010000477.1:0-6203 GCA_035602495.1 Bradyrhizobium sp. | reverse complement strand
GTGCACAAGCCGGTCAGCGTCGGATTGACGTGCCCCGGGTCCACCGGCAAAGGCGTTCCGTTCGCCAATTTCGGCACACACTTGCCCTGCGACGCCGAGCACCACGATTGGGCTGGGCACTGGGCGTCGTTCGAGCAGGTCTGGGCCCTGGCAGGCGGGCTGTACAGGACGCCGGCCATTGCGATCGCGACGAGAATGGCCCAGACAAAACGATCGACGCAACGCAAGTTCATCCGCAGGTGCTCCCCGACATCAACCACGCAATACGTGGCGGCGCATCGCGCCGCCCGCCCGCGGCGAAAACATAACTGGGACACAATCCTCGCGGGAGTCAACAGAAGTGGGCGAAATAAAGCCGCCATTATAGTTTGTGCGGCGCATGAGTCTCTTCGTGGCACATCGCGTCAGTTAGAGCAGTGCAGCGACATGTCTGGAGTTTGGGGCAGACCGGACGTGACAGGCCGACGGTCAATACGGCGTTAATCATCGTGGACATGGGTGGTCGCTTATCACTGCGATGTCCGCTCGCTGACCGGATTTGATCGACCCCAGCATGACGCCGTCTGCAACGCGCGCAAGGGCTTCGATCCTCGCGCCCGCTGCGTTGATTTTTGTCGCCGTGGGGAGCTGCTGCTCACGACCGTGGCACCAGCCATGCGCGGCGCCTTTGCCCTCTGGACATGAGCCTGCTGCAATGTCCAAACTCGCCCGGCACAGAGGAGCAGCCCGATGACGATTATCGATTCCCAGGTCCATGCCTATGAGGCGAACACCCCGAAGCGGCCCTGGCACACCGTGCCGAACTGGCCCGCCCATGTCTCGGGCGACGAGATGGTGGCGGCGATGGACAAGGTCGGCGTCGACGGCGCGATCTTCATCTCCGCCTTTTCCATGTATCGCTACGACGCCAGCTATGCCGTGGATGTGCAACGGGGCCATCCCGGCCGGCTCGCCATCGTCAAGCCGGTCGACCCGGACGATCCCGATGTGGCCGATGTCGTCGCCGACTGGAAGAAGACGCCGGGCGCGGTCGGGATCCGCATCATGCTGACAAAGGAAGTCGGGCGGGACCCGAACGACCCGGGCCTCGACCGGATCGCGCGCGCGGCCGTTCGCTACGACTTTCCGGTCAACATGCTGTGCTGGGGCAATCTGGACGCCGGCACCGCGCTGATCGATCGCCATCCCGACACGCGATTCATCATCGACCATCTGGGCATCGTGCAGCCGCGCGTGCCGCCCGCGCCGCCGCAGCCTTGGACCGACCTCCCGAAGGTGCTGGAACTCGCCCGGCGCCCGAACGCGGTGATCAAGGTCAGCGGCGCCTGCACGCTGTCCCTTAAGCCGTATCCTTTCCCGGACATTTGGGATCCGCTGGCCCGCCTGTTCGATGCGTGGGGTTTCGATCGCTGCCTGTGGGGCACGGACTGGACGCGCGCGTTCGCCGTCGTCAACTACGCGCAGGCCGTCGAGCCCTTCGTCAAGACGGAACGCCTGAGCGCCAGCGAGCGGGCCATGCTGATGGGCGGTGCGTGCGCCAGGGCTTATGGCTGGTCGCCGAAGAAAGGTTAGATCATCCGGTATCGATAAGGGAGATGGCGAATGAACACCGAGGCGCCGCCTGAAGAGCCGCGCGGGGGCGGGTTTGCCATCTCGCTCTATCTCGTGGCCTTCGTGACCGGTGCCATCGTGATGAGTTTCGAAATGCTGGGATCGCGCTATCTCGCTCCCTCGTTCGGAGCCGGCATCTATACCTGGGCCTCCTTGATCTCGACGGTGCTGGCGGCGCTGTGTGCCGGCTATTTTCTCGGCGGTTATGTCGCCGACCGCTATCCGTCCCCGGCCGTACTCGGGGCGACGGTGGCCGTCGGCTCGGTCTATTTGCTGCTGTTGCCCGCCTTTTCCGAGCAGGTCGTGGAATTTTTCGCTTTACAAATCGATGACATCAGGCTGGGTAGCCTCGCCGCGGCAACGGCAATCATGCTGTTTCCGGTCACATTTCTCGGGATGTACTCACCCTTCGCGATTCGCCTTTTGATGCGCTCGAAGCAGAGTGCCGGCGCGGTTTCGGGAACGGTTTACGGCATCTCCACCGCCGGCAGCATCCTCGGTACGCTCGCGACCACGTTCTTCCTGATCCCGCTGATCGGAACGCGCGCGATCACCTTTGCGCTCGGCATCCTGGGGCTGTTCGGCGGCGCGTTGCTGTTCGCCACGGCGTCCTCGCGATGGCGGCGGCCCACCCGGCTTGGCGTTCTCGCGGCCCTGATTGCGTCGCAGGCGGTGATGCTCCCGCCGGTCCGCGCCGAAGAGGCGTTCGATCCGCAAATCCGCGACAGCATGCTGGCACGGAAGGACGGCCTGATTGCGCACGTCGAAACCGTCTACAACGACATCTTCGTGACCAAGGACGCAAGCTTGCTCAAACTGCGCTTCCAATGGAAGGGCTGGTACTTCAACGAGTCGACGGTGAATCTCGAGGACCCCGACGATTTGCCGATTCTGTACGCCCGCGCGATGAGCATTGCCGCAATTTTTCCGCAGGACATCAAGCGCGTGCTGGTTCTCGGCCTCGGCGCCGGCTCCATTCCAGTCTATCTGCACCGCTTTCTCCCGGACGCGGCGATCGACGCGGTGGAGCTCGATCCCGGCGTGATCGACGTTGCCAGGAAATATTTCGGGCTTCGCGAAACGGAAAATTTCCACCTCATCGAGGGTGACGGTCGCGTGTTCCTGAACCGGCATACCGAGCCCTACGACCTCATCTTCGTCGATGCCTTCAGCGGCAGCTACATTCCGTTTCACCTCATGACCAAGGAGTTTTACCAGCTTGTGCGCAACCGCCTTGCGCCACATGGCGTGGCGGCGTTCAATTTTCTTCCCGTGGAAGATCTCTTCGAAAGCAATGTCCGCACCGTAAGGCTTGCCTTCGACAACCTCGATTTCTTCAATTCCGGCGACCGGATTCTTGCCACCACGAATGTGATCGTGCTGGGGCGGCTTGACCCGTTATCCGAGGCCGAGACGTTGCAACGAGCCGCGGCCGCGCAGGCGCGCTACAAGTTCCGTTTCGATGTGTCGCGGCTCGTCAGCGAAAGGCGCATACCGGCTCCTTCGAGGGCGCTCAAGGGCGAGGTGCTGACCGACGACTTCGCGCCGGCCGACGTCCTTGATGCCCAAGGCCGCCGCTATCGGCGCGAGAAGTAGCGTAGTCTCATGCTTGCCTTCCGCAGGCATCGCCAGAAATTGCCGGAGCAGACCACTCATGGGTAATCGGATCAGTCGCTGCGTCGAACTTTTGCAGCAGGACCAGGCGATCTACTACGACGGTCCGCATAGCGGCCACGTGCTGACCCATGCGCAGGGCCGCATCGATGCGGGCACCTGGGCCGACTACATGAATGTCGGCATGGAGCACGGCTGCTTCGACATGACGGGCCTTGCCGCGTACATGCGCGGCATGGTCGATGCCGGACCGACACGGTCGGGGCACCGCACGCCGACGGTGATCGTCGAGGCGCCGGTGAATGGTTTGGACGCCGCGCATGTGCGTTACAACGCATGGCAGTTCCGCCAGATCCTCGGCCGCGGGGTGCATGGCATCCTGCTGTGCCAGGCGGAAACCGCCGACGCGGTGCGGGCATTCGTGGAATCCTGCCGCTATCCGCACCACACGATCGGTGTCGATCCCGCGATCCCCTCGCCGATGGCGCGGATGGAGGGAGCGTCACGAGCGAAGGACGGCGGGACCGACTCCGTCGCTTGTAACCGGCTCGGCATCGGCACGCGGGGGCGCGGATCGGAGGCCACCGCGGCGCCGATCTGGGGCCTGTCGATCGAGGAATACATGGAGCGCTGCGATCCCTGGCCGCTCAATCCGAAAGGTGAACTGTTACTGGGGGTGAAGCTGGAAAGCCCCGAAGGCGTCGCCAATTGCGAAGAGATCCTCGCGGTACCGGGGCTGGGATTTGCCGAGATCGGCCCCGGCGACCTGAGTCTTTCGCTCGGCTACCGGACGATTCCACGCGAGCCTTACCCGCCGGAGATGCAGGCGGCGCGCGACCGCATCCTGGCGGCCTGCCGCAACAACGGCGTCGCCTTCCTGCAGGGCTGCACGGCGGACAACGTGATCGCCCGGATTGACGAGGGAGTGCGGGTGATCGCGGGGCACAGCGAGGCAACCGCAATCAAGGGCCGGGCGCACCAGCAGCGGAAGTTGCCGGTGTAATAGCCGGTGTTGCAGGCGTAAGTACACAAGTGAACATACGGGAGCGTTGGTTTGTGCAAGCCTGTGAGTAAACAAACATGGCCTCCGCAAAGGTTGTGCGAAGTGAAGATTTCATGGAATATAAAGGAGTGTACTTTTCCGTCGTTCAATTGTTGGATGACACCGGATGGCGGTGGGAAATCAATTTCGGCGACGGCAAAAGCAAAGCTGGTGTAACTCGGGCAAGTCGAGCCGCGGCAATCAAACTGGCTGAACAAGACATCGACCGCGTCCTCAAGGATGAGAAGTAGTCCGTCAGCCCGCTGAGTCCGGTCCCGTGCAGACAAGGCAATAAATCCGTGGGTGGATCCACCATGGACATTGGTATTTCAGGTACCGATGGCGGAAGGGCGCGGGGATGGCAGAGTACCGGGCGTATACGGTCGGGCTCGACGGGCATTTCGTAGGATCACAAGCGCTAACTTGCGCCGATGACGCAGAGGCGATCGAGAAGACCAAGCGGTTGGTCGACGGTCGCGATATTGAACTCTGGAGCGGCGACCGATTCATAATTCGACTGGTTCCGAAGCCTGAATGAAAGCATCGGGCGTTTCGGTTTGGACCAAACTCCGTAGCGCATCTCAGACTGCCCTGCGCTCCGGAGAAATATCGTGCGAATAATGCGTTCTCTCGACGACAGCTCCAAGAGCGGCCGCTGTGAGCGCCGCCGTGTTACGCTCGCCTTTCGCGGCACAGGCGAGAATGTGAGACGCAATTTCGGCTTTCATGGCCGATGTACGCCTCGCTTCCGGAAGTGTCTTGGTGACATCGTCGAGAACCGCCCTCATCAACTCAATGAGTTCGGGTTGAAAAACCGCTCCGCCCATCGCCGTCTCCTTACGCGCTACGCCCCTGCTCATTATGATGCGCGATAATCGGGGTGTGTCTGTTCGCTAGCGGACACGAACGCCATGTTATTTTATTCGGACCGAATTCCTCGCTGCAGCGCGACAATGGGTCCTTTGTTACTCCCATGAAAGACCGGACGTCGAATTGAACGCGCCGATCAAAAATGCGACCGTGGTCCGCCAACGCGAGGAATGCCCATGAAAGCTGCCTTCATCGAACGCCACGGCGGGCCGGAGGTTCTCAAATTCGGCGAGGTGCCGGATCCGGTGGCCGCGTCCGGCGAGGTCGTAGTCGATATTGTCGCGGCAAGCGTCAATGGCGCGGACTGGAAGGTGCGTGAGGGCAAATCGGGCCAGCTTTCGCGATTCCCCTACATTCTTGGACGGGATTTCTCCGGTGTGGTCTCAGTAGTCGGGGAGGGCGTCAGCGACCTGCGCATCGGCGATGAGGTGTTCGCCGTCTGCGACGCCGGCCAGGAGGGCGCTTATGCCGAGAAGATCGCGATCAAGGCAGCCATCGTCGCCAGGAAACCCGATTCCCTGTCGCACGTCGATGCCGCGGCGCTGGCGCTTGCCGGGTTAACGGCGATTTGCGCCATCGAGGACACATTGAAGCTGAAGGCGGGCGAGACGATCCTGATCCAGGGCGGCGCGGGCGGTGTTGCGAGCTTTGCCATCCAGTTGGCAAAATATCTGGGTGCGCGCGTGATCACGACCGCAAGCGCGTCGAACCATGATTATCTTCGCCAAATCGGCGCCGATGAGATCATCGACTACAATGCGGTGGATTTCACCAGGGCCGTGCGAGACTGCGACGCCGTCTTCGATACCGTCGGCGGAGATGTCGCGCAGCGGTCGTTCGCGGTGCTGAAACCTGGCGGCCGGGCGGCCTTTATCGCCTCCGGCGCACAGGCGCCAAAGCCGGACCGCAGCGACGTCGTTGCCCTGCGGCCCAGCGTCGGACGCGATCGGCCCCATCTCGAGCGCATCGTGGCGCTGGTCGCGGCTGGGGCCGTGCGGCCGCCTGACGTGACCCGCTATCGGCTCAGCGAAGCCGTGGCCGCGCAAAGGGTAAGCCAATCCCGCCA
>DATNMT010000554.1:0-6934 GCA_035602495.1 Bradyrhizobium sp. | reverse complement strand
CGCCCGCCCGCGCCGGCATCGCCGCAACACCGGCCAATACGACCAGGCTGGCCGTCACAAAACTGTTGGCAATCATTCGCATGAGGCTCCCTCTCTCGAATTTCCGCGCGTTGTGCGCGACACACCCTGGCCGATCGATGGAGGCAGCAGCGCAAAGGCGCACCACCCCCGGTGCTTAGACGCAGCGATCAAGCAACTGGTTCGATTGAGGTGACGGTAAGGCGCCGTTGCGGCAGCGCCGGGGCGGAGCCGGCATCGGGGATTGGCGACGGGAAATTATCTTGCGAGGCGCAGAGGATCGCGACGCGCCCTCATTCAGGCCGCCCCATCCATGATCGCGAGAAGATCGCTCAGGGATTGTTTGCAATTGGCGGCATCGGGTGCGCTGGCGCGCAGGGCCGCAAGGGCGCGGTCAATCGCCTTGTCGACCTTGTGCCACTCCGCGGCTGCCCTCGGCTTCAGTCCCGCTTCGGCCTCGTCCCAGGACATCTCCAAATCCTTGATGCGCGTCTTGGCGGCGGCAAGATCGCCTTTGTCGACGAGAGCCGCGGTGTCGGCGACAATGACTCGGAAGGGCGAGAGGTCACCAAGCTTTGACGAGGTCGCCGCTTCGGCTGGCGTCGCGGTGAAGATCGAGTGCGGCGGCCAGGGAAAGCTCGCGCTTGCAAGCGTGCCCAACAGGCCGGCAACCAGGATTGATTTTCGCATGCTCATCATTTTCTCCCTTGTTGAGCGGTTTGCGCGATCCAATCTGACCGCTTCCCGAAGATCGATGCATCCACCGGCCTCATGTCGTCGTGCGCGGGCTTTCGCGCGGCTGCCCGCGCTGTGCGTCCCAGCTTAGCAACGCGACCAGCACAACGATGACCGTGAGGAAGCCAACGCTGGTGTAGACGGTTCCGAGGCCCAGGCCGCCATAGGCGCGCGCCTGGGACAACAGATCGCCCAGCGAGGCACCCAGCGGACGGGTCAGGACGTAGGCCAGCCAGAAAGTCAGAACGGCGTTTCCGCCGAGGTAATATGCCGAGCCGATCAGGGCGATGAGGCCGCCAAACACCAGCACCCCGACATTGAACCCAAGGCCGAGCGCTTCTGTCGCCAGATCGCCGGCGGCGGTGCCGAGCGCGAAGGTAAGGAGAATCGCTGCCCAATAGAACAGCTCGCGCCGCGTGGTGAAGATGGTGTGGATCGAGAGCGTACGCTCGGTGCGGTACCAGACCGCGAATGTGGCGGCCAAAGCCACCGCGAACACGCCGGTGCTGGTGTAGAGACTGATGCCGAGCCCGTCCGTCAGTGCATCCGTAATCTGGGTCCCGACAATACTCACCAGCACGACGGTCAGCCAGTAAACCCATGGCACATAGCGTGGCATACCCAGTTGCAGTAACAAGGCCGCGATCAGAAGAGCGACCATGATCACGCCGGTTACGGCCGTACCCAGGCCAACATGCACAGCCAGATAGTCCGCGCCCGTCTCGCCAACGGTGGTCGACATGATCTTGACGACCCAGAAGACGAGCGTGACTTCGGGAACCTTGTTGAGCAGGCCGGGTGGGTGTTGGTTCACATCGGTCACTGAAATATCCTTTCAGAGGTGGGCTTGCCCCAAAGGCAGAGGAGAGTAGCGCTCCAATGTCATCACCCGGATATCTTGCCGGTCGACGCTTAGAAGCGACTTAGCCGGCAGAACGTTTTCCTGTCTCGCTTCCGAGGGCAACGCCGTGCGGGGCCCGCTAAGTCGGCCCTAAGTCTTGACGTGAAAACTGACGCGCAGGCGGGTAAAATCATTGCATCCACCGAAGGCCACAAGCGGATCGCTGACCAGCCTTCAGGCAAGACAAAAGTGGCCGATATATCGTCCATATCCCCTAACCGGCAGGATCAATGATGCGCGTGTTGCTGATCGAGGACGACCGCATGATCGGAGCGGCGGTGCAGGAGGCGCTGAAGGATGCCGCCTATGCGGTTGACTGGGTCACCGATGGCCAGGCGGCGATCGCGGCCGTCGAGGTCGAGAGCTATGACATCGCGCTGCTTGATCTCGGCCTGCCGGAGACGGACGGGCGGGACGTCTTGCGTCGTTTCCGCGGGATGGGCGGCCAACTTCCGGTGATCATCGTCACCGCCCGCGACGGCATCGACGACCGCATCGATGGTCTCGATCTCGGCGCCGATGACTATCTGGTGAAGCCGTTCGAGGTCAGGGAGTTGCTGGCGCGGATGCGCGCCGTCCTTCGACGGCCGGGCAGCGGCATGGCGGCGATCTTGAGCAACGGCGTCATCAGTCTCAACCCGGCAACCCGCGAGGTTACCCATCGCGGCGAGACGTCCCGCCTGACGGCGCGCGAACTCGCGCTGTTACAGGCGCTGTTGGCCCACCCCGGCAACATCCTCTCGCGCAGCGATCTGGAGAGCCAGATTTACGGCTGGAATGAAGAGGTGGAAAGCAACGCCGTGGAGTTTCTCATCCATGCGGTGCGCAAGAAGGTAGGGGCCACCGCCATACGCAATGTGAGAGGGGTCGGCTGGATGGTCGACCGCGCATCATGATGCATTCCTTGCAAGGCCGCTTGATTATCAGTCTGACCGCGATGATCGTGGTTGCGGGCGTGATCGCGGGCATCGTTGCGTTCCGCTGGGCCTTCGATGAAGCCATCGAGCTTCAGGACTCCATTCTTCTCCAGGTCGGGACCATTGCAGGGGATGCCGGAGTGCCCGAGCCAGCCCCCGCCAGCGGCAAACTGGAGCCGGAAGCGCAGGTGGTGATCGAACGACTAGGCGACGCCGCTGACAAGGATGTGCTGCAGGCCTTGCCGGATGGACTGCACATCGTTTCACGCTCCCATGAAGCGTGGCGGCTTCTGATCAGGACGCGCCCGGACGGCAGCCGCGTCCTGATCGGTCAGCCGATCTCTGTCCGCGACAATATCGCACGCAACAGCGCGCTTCATTCGGTGATCCCGCTGATCGTGCTTCTTCCCTGCCTGGTGCTGGTGGTGACGGTCGTCGTCCGCCGGGCGCTCCGTTCGATGGCGCAATTGGCGGCACGGCTGGACGCCCGACAGGCCGATGACCTCCAAACGCTTCCTTTGGACGGCACGCCGTCCGAACTGCATCCGTTCATTGCCTCGATCAACCACCTGCTGGAGCGCGTGCAGACCCTGATCGACCAGCAGCGGCGCTTTATTGCCGACGCCGCCCACGAGCTCCGGACGCCAATCACCGCGATGAGTCTGCAAGCCGAAAACCTTGGTCAGGTCGAGCTTCCGCCCGACGGCCGCAGCCGGCTTTCGGCGCTGATCAACGGCGCCCGCCGTACCGCTCACCTGTTGGACCAACTGCTTGCGCTGGCGCGTTATGACATGGGCCGCGCTCCTGAAGCTCCAGTGACTTCGCTGGACGAGTGCGCGAAAAAAGTCGTCGCGGATCTGCTGCCGAGAGCTGCGGAACGCGGCATCGACCTCGGATTCGAGCTTTTCGAACCTTTGCTGGTGCGCGGCGAGCCTGCGATGCTTGCCTCGGTGGTCCACAATTTGCTCGATAACGCCCTGCGCCATACGCCGGAGGGCGGGCGGATTGATATCGGCGTTTATCGCGACGGTGAGCACGTGGTCTTGCAAATCGAGGACACCGGTCCCGGGATCTCGCCGGCCGATCACAAACGGGTTTTTGAACCGTTCGTTCGCGGCACCCAGCCGGTCGAGGGAGGCACCGGTCTTGGCCTGTCGATCGTCAAGCGCATTGTCGAGCGGCTCAAGGGCTCGGTGGTCCTGGAGAACCTGCCAACGTCCGGTCTGCGCGCGACGGTCAATCTGCCTGTTCCGACCCCGCAAGTTGCCAGCCGCGCGCCGCTGATCCCGTGACCCCCTGCCCTGCCGGAAACGGCAAAACAGCAGCGCCTTTAAAATCCCAAAGCCTTTTTAGAATCTCAAAGCCTTTTAGAATCTTAACGCCTTGGCCTGCTTCACCTGCGGCAGCGCCTGCACCTTGGCGAGCACGTCGGCCGGCACCGCGCCATCGACCTCGACCAGCGCGATGGCGTCGCCGCCCTGCCGGGTGCGGCCGAGATGGAAGGTCGCGATATTGATCTTGGCGTCGCCGAGCAGCCCGGCGAAATGGCCGATGAAGCCCGGCTTGTCCTCGTTGGTGACATAGATCATCGACTTGCCGAATTCGGCGTCGACCCGGATGCCCTTGATGTCGACCAGCCGCGGCTTGCCGTCTGCATAGACCGTGCCCGACACCGAGCGCTCCTGCCGCTCAGTAGTGACGGTGACGGTGATCAGGCTTTCGTAATCGCTCTGCGCCGCGCGCACGATCTCGTCGACCACCATGCCGCGCTCCTTGGCGACGACCGGCGCCGAGACCACGTTGACGTCGCCCAGCATCGGCCGCAGCAGGCCGGACAGCGCCGCCGAGGTCAGCGCCTTGATTTTCATTTCGGCGACGTGGCCCTCATAGGTGATCTGCACCTTCAGGATGCCGCTCTCGGTGAGCTGGCCGGCGAACGAGCCGAGTTTTTCGGCGAGCTCGATGAACGGCCGCAGTTTTGGCGCCTCTTCCGCGGTGATCGAGGGGAAGTTGACTGCGTTGGAAATCGCGCCGTTCAAAAGATAATCCGACATCTGCTCGGCGACCTGGAGGGCGACATTCTCCTGCGCCTCGGTGGTGGCCGCGCCGAGATGCGGCGTGCAGATCACGTTGGGATGGCCGAACAGCACGTTGGAGGTGGCCGGCTCCTCGACGAACACGTCGAAGGCGGCGCCCGCGATATGTTTCGAATTCAACGCATCGACCAGCGCCTGCTCGTCGACCAGCCCGCCGCGCGCGCAATTGATGACGCGCACGCCCTTCTTCATCTTCGCCAGCGCCGATGCGTCGATGATGTTCCTGGTTTTCTCCGTCAGCGGCGTATGCAAGGTGATAAAGTCGGCGCGCCGGAGCAGTTCGTCGAGATCGACCTTCTCGACGCCGATGTCCTTGGCGCGCTCCGGCGACAGGAACGGATCGAATGCGATCACCCGCATGTGCAGGCCCTGCGCGCGATTGGCGACGATCGAGCCGATATTGCCGCAGCCGATCACGCCCAGCGTCTTGCCCGTGATCTCCACCCCCATGAAGCGGTTCTTTTCCCACTTGCCGGCCTGGGTCGAGGCGTCGGCCTGCGGAATTTCGCGCGCCAGCGCCAGCATCAAGGTGATCGCGTGTTCGGCGGTGGTGATGGAATTGCCGAACGGCGTGTTCATCACGATGATGCCCTTGGCGGTGGCGGCCGGGATTTCGACATTGTCGACGCCGATCCCGGCGCGGCCGATCACCTTCAGCCGCGTCGCCTTTTCCAGGATCTTTGCGGTGGCCTTGGTCGCCGAGCGGATCGCGAGGCCATCGTAGTTGCCGATGATCTCGGCGAGCCTTTCCTTGTCCTTGCCGAGGTTGGGCTGGAAATCGACTTCGACGCCGCGATCCCTGAAAATCTGCACGGCGGCGGGCGACAGCGCGTCGGAGATGAGAACCTTGGGTTTTGTCATGGATTTGATCCGTTGATGACGATGCATTTGATGTCGTCACCCCGGGCTTGACCCGGGGGTCCATCTTTTTCGATGGATGGCCGGGTCAAGCCCGGCCATGACGATGATGGGATGAACGAAGTC
The DNA here is from genome assembly GCA_035602495.1 of Bradyrhizobium sp. Classification (GTDB taxonomy): domain Bacteria; phylum Pseudomonadota; class Alphaproteobacteria; order Rhizobiales; family Xanthobacteraceae; genus Bradyrhizobium. The sequence goes on along the minus strand of DATNMT010000554.1, from coordinate 1,283 downwards.
ACGCCGCCTTCGGGAGCGCAGCCTTGGTCTCGGCAAAGGCCCAGTCGATCCATTGCGTCAGCAGCGCGACGTCTTTGGCCTCTATCGTGGCGCCGCACCAGATGCGCAGGCCCGCCGGCGCGTCGCGATAATGCGCGAAGTCGTAGCCGGCGCCTTCCTTCTCCACCAGCGCCACCAGCTTCTTGGCGAAATCCGACTGCGCGTCCGCGGTCAGCGAGGTGATCGCGGGATCGACCACCTTCATGCACACCGAGGTATTGGAACGGATCGCGGCATCCTTCGCCAGGAAATCGATCCAAGGCGTCCTTGCCTTCCAGTCGGCGAGCACTTTGGTATTCGCGTCGGCACGCGCCATCAGGCCCGCAAGACCGCCGACCGACTTGCCCCAGTTCAATGCGTCGAGATAATCCTCGACGCACAGCATCGACGGCGTGTTGATCGTCTCGCCTTCAAAAATGCCCTCGTTGAGCTTGCCGCCCTTGGTCATGCGGAAGATTTTTGGCAGCGGCCAGGCCGGCTTGTAGGTCTCGAGCCGTTCGACCGCGCGCGGCGAGAGCACCAGCATGCCGTGCGCGGCCTCGCCGCCCAACGCCTTCTGCCAGGAGAACGTCACCACATCGAGCTTGGGCCAGTCGAGCACTTGCGCGAACGCCGCCGAGGTGGCGTCGCAGATGGTGAGGCCTTCGCGGGTCGCGCTGATCCAGTCCGCATTGGGGACGCGGACGCCGGAGGTGGTGCCGTTCCAGGTGAAGACGATGTCGGAGGCGGGGTCGGCCTTGGCGAGGTCGGGGATTTCGCCATAGGGCGCATGCAGCTTGGTGACGTCCTTGAGCTTCAGTTCCTTGACGATGTCGCTGACCCAGCCTTCGCCAAATGATTCCCAGGCGATCGTCGTCACAGGCCGCGCGCCAAGCAGCGACCACAGCGCCATTTCGACCGCGCCGGTATCGGACGCCGGCACGATGCCGATTCTGTAACCGGCCGGCACTTCAAGCACTTCGCGGGTCAGTTCGATCGCGAGCTTGAGCTTGGCCTTGCCGATTTTCGCGCGATGCGAACGGCCGAGCGCGGCGTCTCCAAGATTTTGGGCATTCCAGCCGGGGCGCTTGGCGCAGGGGCCGGAAGAGAAATGCGGCACATTGGGCCGCGAAGCGGGCTTCGCTACGGTCATGATCTATCCTTCCAGATAGTAAGCCTCCCGTTGGGGGGAGGTGTCCCACCGGGGCACATATGGGAGTCGGCCCGTCCCGTCAAGGAACTTCACCGGGATCACGCACGATTTG
>DATNMT010000451.1:0-12515 GCA_035602495.1 Bradyrhizobium sp. | reverse complement strand
GATCGCCGGGATCAAGGCCGGCGGCGCATTCGACGGCGTCTATCTGTGCCTGCACGGGGCCATGGCGGTGCGCGGTATTCCCCGGCCCGAGGCCGAACTGGCGCGCCGGGTACGCGAGGCGGTCGGTCCGAAAATCTTCATCGCGGCGACCTTCGACCTGCACGGCAACGAGGACGAGGAATTCCTCAAGCATGCCGACATGGGTTTTGCGGTAAAATATTTTCCGCACTATGACGAATATCTTCAGGGCGAGCGCGCGGCGCGCACCCTGGTGCGGGCGATCAAGGGCGACTACAAGCCCGCGCATGTGACGGTAAAAATTCCGATCATCTCGCCGACGGTGCTGCAGTGGACCGGCGCCTCGCCATGGATGGACCTGACACAACGGGCGCTGGTCTGGGAAGCCAGGGAAGTGGACGTCTACGTCAATGTGTTCTTCGGCTTCCCGTTCGCCGACGTGCCGGATGTCGGCATGACGGTGCAGGTGCTCACCAACGCAAATCCCGAGCTCGCCGCCCGGATCGGCCGCGACATCGCAGCCTTCGCATGGCGCCGGCGGAAGGAGCTGCTGCATTCGACCGGGATACACAGCATTCCGGAAGGCGTACGGCTTGCGAAGCAGGCGATCGAAAGGGAAGAGACGCCGGTGGTGCTGGCCGATCACAGCGACCGCTCCGGCTACGCGACCTGGCTGCTGCAGGAGATCATCGCGCAGGATCTGTCCAACACGCTGATTGCGACCGTTGCCGACGCCGCCACCACCGCCAAACTCAAGGCTGCCGGCGCAAAGGCCGGCGACGCCTTCGACATGGAAGTCGGCGGACTGGCCGATGAATCCACAGGCCAACCGGTGCGCATCCGGGGCACGATCCTGAACGCCGTCGAGGCCCACGGCCAGTTCTGGGTCTGCATCAAATTCGGCCGCGACAACGTGCTGATCCTCAGCACATATCTGGTGCAGGTCATGGAGCCGTTTTCGCTCGCCGGGCTGGGATTGGATGTGAGCGCATTCCGGATTTTCGCGATCAAGTCACGCGTTCATTTCCGGCGCGGCTTCCACGACAACGGCTTTGCGAAGACGATTCTGCTGGTCGAGCCGACCGAGCCGTTCCTCGGCACGGTACGTCTCGACAAGCTGCCATATGAGAATGTCGACTTGAAGCGGTATTACCCTTATGGAAATCCGGCGTTTCCCGCCTGATCCTTTGCGCGGCTTTTGCCGCACAAACACTCGTCATACCCGCGAAGGCGGGTATCCAGTACGCCGCGGCTTCTCGGCTCTATCCGAGGTCTCTGGAATACTGGATCATCCGCTTTCGCGGATGATGACAGCTGTGGATTACTTCCGCACGCAGATCACGCGGACCACCGCGGCCTTCGCGTCCGCCGATCCGGCGGAAGCGGTGACGCCATTGGCTTTGAGGAATTCGCGCACGGTATCGCCGGGTACCAGCACCGCCTGCGCCGCCGGCGTGGCCGTGGCCGGGCCTGCGACCATCGCCGATTTCAACAGCGCGATGCCGGCGAATTTGCCGTCGCCATCGAGTGCCGCCGCGCCGGAAAAGCCGAGCGCCGGCGGCGGCGACAATGCGACATCGCCGCCGCCGCCGATCTGCGACGCGTTGGCCTTGACGCTGCTCACCGCCGCGGCCCCGCCCTGGTTTTGCGGATCGGCAATGCCGGTGAGGTCGACGGCGGATTTCGCCGCGCCATCGCTCAACGAAAGCGGCTTCAATCCGCGCGCGCCGTAAATGCGCAGCAGCGCCAGGTCGTGGTCCTTGTCCTCGGCGACGCGGTCGGCGTTACCGTAACCGCCAATCGCAATCGCAAGGCAGCCATCGGTGACCTCGCGGTCTGCCACAATAGCGCCGTCCTCGCTGACCACCACGCCGGTGCCGTATTCGACGGTCTTGCGCGGCGCCGGCCCGGTGCCCGACGGGAACGGGTTGAACGCGCTCGACATCGCGATCACCACGGGCTCCACGGTGCCTTCGGTGGCCTGGTCGTAGAGGATGGAGAGGATGCGGACCTCGTCGCCCTTGAAGGTGCCGCGGACGTAGATTTTCTTCAGGCCCTGCATGCCCGACAGCACGAAGAAGTCCGGCTTGACCACGGTGTAGTCGACTTGGCGGCCGGCGGGCTCCTTCTTCTCCTGCTCGGCGAGTTTTGCGGTGGTCGGATTGGCCTGCTTGCGCCGCGACAGCTGGATCTGGATCGTGCCGGTCGGCGAGCTCCATTTGGCGCCGTTGGCGTCGCTCGATTGCTGCGGCACCAGTTTTGTGGGCACGCCCAGCCGGGCGCCGGTGCCGAGATCGGTAACGATCTTCCAGCCGGCATTTTCCTGCCGCCGCCGCGCGGTCTCCGCGAGCACGCTGCGCTCCTGCGGATTGAGCACGCCGGTCTGTTTGCCGCCGCGCTCCTTCTGGAATTCCTTGATGGCGGCGACCAGGCGTTCGCTCACCTCGCCGGTGATGGCCCCGTTATACTCGCCGACCCAGGCCAGATCCGACTGCAGCGCCAGCCGCTCGGCCTGCGCCATCGCATTTGCCGTATCGGCGGGAGTCTGCAGCGCGGGGCGGATCGGAACGGTCGTGACCGGCTTCGGCTTGCTGCCGGCGGTGGACGGCGCCGTCATCTGGGCAGTTGCGGAAGTCCCCGCGGCCACGAACATCAATGTTGCCGCCAGCATCGATCTCATGAGAAGTCTCGGGGTCATTGACGTCGCGTCAATTAAGCACATCTGCTTGGTAGGCAACAACAGCGCCATGGTTCAAGGCCGTCGCCCATACCGCAGCGCGTGATAAGACGATACCGGATAAGGATTTGACCGTGACATGCTGAGTGCCGACGAGCTCGAACGCTACGCCCGTCATATCGTGCTGCGCGAGGTCGGCGGCCCCGGGCAGGCCGCCTTGAAGGAAGCCTCCGTGCTGGTGATCGGTGCCGGCGGCCTCGGCGCGCCGGCGCTGATGTATCTGGCGGCGGCCGGCGTCGGCGCGCTCGGCGTGGTCGATGACGACATCGTGGCGCTGTCGAACCTGCAGCGCCAGATCATCCACACCACGCCGGATATCGGCCGGCGCAAGGTCGACACGGCGGCGGAGCGAATTTATGCGCTCAATCCCCATGTCCGTTTTGCGGCCCATGCCACCTGGCTCAATGCCAAGAATGCGATGGAACTGATCGGCGGCTACGATTTGGTGCTCGACGGCTCCGACAATTTCGAAACCCGCTATCTCGTCTCCGACGCCTGCTTCCTCGCCGGCAGGCCGCTGATCACGGCGGCGCTAGGCACGTTCGACGGTTCGCTGACGACGATTCGCGCGCATGAGAAAAACGAGCAAGGCGAGTTCAACCCGACCTACCGCTGCCTGTTTCCGGAGCCGCCGCCACCGGGCACGGTGCCGCCCTGCGCGGAGGCCGGGGTGATGGGCGCGCTCGCCGGCGTATTGGGTTCGATGATGGCGCTGGAGGCGATCCGCGAAATCGTCGGTTTCGGCGAGGGCCTGGTCGGGCGCCTGTTGATGGTCGACGCGCGCTCGATGCGGTTCGAGACGCTGCGCTACAAGCGCGATCCGCTCAATCCGCTGAATGGGGATGCGCTTGTGATTACCGATTTGAGCGGGCACCGGTAGGCCCTCGCCGCGCTCCTGTCATTCCGGGCGCGCGAAGCGCGAACCCGGAATCTCGAGATTCCCCGATGCGCAATTGCGCATCTGAGGTCTGGTCCTTCGGACCATCCCGGAATGACGACTGCCCTCACAGCATGCTCGGCAGCACGCGGTCCGGCGGCTTGTGGTTGTCGAGGAAGGTGCGGATGTTGATGATCACCTTCTCGCCCATCTCGACGCGGCCTTCGATGGTGGCCGAGCCCATATGCGGCAGCAGCGTCACCTTGCCGGCCTTGGCCAGCCGCACCAGCTTCGGATTGACCGCGGGTTCGTGCTCGTAGACGTCGAGGCCGGCGCCGCCGATCTCGCCGGTTTCCAGGAGCTTGACCAGCGTGTCTTCGTCGATCACCCCGCCGCGCGCGGTGTTGACGATATAGGCGTCCTTCCGGATCAGCTTCAGCCGCCGCGCCGACACCAGATGAAACGTCGCCGGCGTATGCGGACAATTCACCGAGATGATGTCCATCCGCGCCAGCATCTGGTCGAGGCTTTCCCAATAGGTCGCGCCGAGTTCGTCGGCGATGCGCGGCGCCACCGGGCGGCGGTTGTGGTAGTGGATCTGCAGGCCGAAGGCGCGGGCCCGGCGCGCCACCGCCTGGCCGATGCGGCCCATGCCGATGATGCCGAGCCGCTTGCCGCCGATGCGGTGGCCGAGCATCCAGGTCGGTGACCAGCCCGGCCAGTTCTTGCCCTCGGTGAGGATCGAGGCGCCCTCGATCAGCCGGCGCGGCACCGCCAGAATCAGCGCCATGGTCATGTCGGCGGTGTCTTCGGTCAGAACCTTCGGCGTGTTGGTGACGGTGATGCCGCGCGCATGGGCTGCGATCACGTCGATATTGTCGACACCGTTGCCGAAATTGGCGATCAGTCGCAGCTTGCAGTCGGGCTGCTTGAGCAGCTCTTCGGTGATCTCGTCGGTGACGGTGGGCACCAGCACGTCGGCGGAGCGGACCGCGTCCGCGATCTGCTCGGGCGAAAGTGGCGTATCGTCGAGGTTGAGCCGGGCGTCGAACAGCTCGCGCATGCGGGTCTCGATCGAGTCCGGCAGTTTGCGCGTGACGACAACGAGAGGCTTTTTCTTAACCGACATATCCTGCTCTCGGAAGGTCGTTCAGACCTCGTTAACCCGCTTGTTCGACACTGCCGTTACCACGCAGTCCCGGCGTTTTCCTCTGGGTTTCCTTGGGTTCCCCGAATTTTCCCCTCGGTTTCCGCAGAGGGGATTTCGGGGTCGTCTTGTTCCTTCCCTTGCGCCCTCTCTAGCAGAAGGCCGGGCCAAGACAAGAACCCCGGCAACCCGTCAGGGGAAACACAAGCCGGGGGCAATCCGGGCGGGGTACAGGGGTTTGGGGGCGTTGGTGGGCATTTCAGCTCAAAGGGTTTGAGTTGGGTTCTCGGCAGGAGACGAGTTGATGGCGTTGCGGCGTTTTTGTTCTGTGGCGGTGCTTGCCGGCGTTGGGCTGGGCATGTCGATCTCGGCAGGCTATTCGGCAAAGGATGCGGCCCAAGCCACCAGCGGTCTGCCCGTGCCGCGCTATGTCAGCCTCAAATCCGATCATGTGAACGTCAGGGCCGGCCCGACCAAGGATAACGACGTCGCCTGGGTGTACACCCGCTCCGGCCTGCCGGTCGAAATCACCGCCGAATACGAGAACTGGCGCCGGGTGCGCGATTCCGAAGGCGCCGAGGGCTGGGTCTATCACTCGCTGTTGTCGGGCCGTCGCACCGCCGTCATCACCATGAAGAGCAAGGACGAACTGGCCCCACTCTATGAGAGCGCCGATCAGACCAGCGCGGTCACCGCACGTCTGCAGGCCGGCGTCGTCGCCCTGGTCAAGCACTGCGCGGCAGGCTGGTGCCACGTGGCCGGCAACGGCTTTGACGGCTGGATCGAACAGCAGCGGCTGTGGGGTGTCTACGCCGACGAGAAGGTGGATTGAGTTACCTGTCATTGCCGGGCCTGCCGCCTTCGCTAAAGCTTCGGCGGCCCAACACTGCAAAGCCCGGCGAAGCCTTGGCGTAGCCGGGACCCGGCAATCCATCCGCTTTCAAAGATGCATTCAATGAAGATTGATGGATACGCGGGTCAAGCCCGCGTATGACGAGTCTACTCAGCGCTTCTTGCGCAGCCGCACGACCATGTCGACCCGGGCGATCTCGTAGCCTTCGGGCACTTCCGGCATCCTCGAGAGCATCAGATGCGGGTCCGGAATGTCGACCAGTTCGTGGTTGTTTTCGAGATAGAAGTGGTGGTGCGCCGACACGTTGGTGTCGAAATAGGTCTTGGTGCCGTCGACGCTGACCTGGCGCAGCAAGCCGGCATCGGTCAACTGGTTGAGGGTGTTGTAGACGGTGGCGAGCGACACCGGAACCTTGGCCAGCGTCGCTTCCTCGTAAAGCATTTCAGCGGTGAGGTGGCGCGCGCCCTTGCCGAACAGCAGCCAGCCCAACGCCATGCGCTGACGCGTCGGCCGCAGACCGGCGGCCTGCAGCATTTCATTCACGTCATGCCACGGACAGCCGGTCAAAGCCGGCTGGCGTCCTGCGGGACTGACGGCGTCATCCTTCAAAACCGTAGCCTCGTAGCTCATTTCCAGGTCAGGCACCGCGCTCACTCTTTCAGTACTATCGCCGTGGAATATAAGAAGGAAAACCGTTAGATGCAAGTTTTTCGCAACTGGGTCGTCCCAAAGGTTAAAGGAACCGGCAGCGAAAACGCGGCGATTTGCCCCGTCGGGGTGCTTTGCCGCCTGCGGGGCCTGTGATAGAGAGCGCGCGGACTTGGCTTTGCGATTTCGGCAGAGGCGAACGCTGGTCGCCCCAGGGGGCATCTGGCCTGCGGTATTCGCGCCAATAGACGCCAATTGGCGCGCTTCCCACGCGATTCGGGTCCATTTCGCTCAAGAACGCTCCATCGGGATTTGAAAGAGGCTGGGTATTATGCTGGATCGGCGCGGCGGTTATGAATACGAGGATCTGCTGGCGTGCGGCCGCGGGGAGATGTTTGGGCCCGGCAATGCACAATTGCCGCTGCCGCCGATGCTGATGTTCGACCGCATCAGCGAAATTAGCGAGACCGGCGGCGAATATGGCAAGGGCCTGGTTCGCGCCGAACTCGACGTCAATCCCGACCTCTGGTTCTTCGGTTGCCACTTCAAGGGCGATCCCGTCATGCCGGGCTGTCTCGGACTTGACGCGCTGTGGCAGATGGTCGGCTTCTTTCTGGGCTGGTCTGGCGGCGAGGGGCGCGGCCGGGCGCTCGGCCTCGGCGAACTGAAGCTGGCCGGGCAGGTGCTGCCGAACGTCCGCAAGATTGTGTACAACGTCGACATCAAGCGCGTGATGCGCATGAAGCTCTGGCTAGGCATCGCCGACGGCTGGCTTTCGGCCGATGACGAGATTATCTATCGCGCGAAGGATCTGAGGGTGGGGCTCTTGAAGCAGGGTGCCGCATTGCAGCCGGGAACGTAGGATATCTGGCTCGCGGCCGACGAGGCGGCTTTCGGTTTGACAACTTCTATCATACAAAAACGCAACGACAGGGCGAGGCGATCATGAGGCGGGTTGTCATCACGGGGATGGGGATTGTCTCGTCCATCGGTAACAACACCCAGGAAGTGCTTGCGAGCCTCCACGAGGCCAAGTCCGGCATCACCCGCGCGGACAAATACGCCGAGCTCGGCTTCCGTTCCCAGGTGCAGGGCGCCCCGACCATCGATCCGGCCGGGGTCATCGACCGACGCGCGATGCGCTTCCTCGGCGAGGGCGCCGCCTGGAATCATATCGCCATGGAGCAGGCGATCCAGGACTCCGGCCTCGGGCCCGCTGAGGTCTCCAATATCCGTACCGGCATCATCATGGGCTCCGGCGGTCCGTCGGCGCGCACCATCGTGGAAGCCGCCGATACCACCCGCAGCAAGGGGCCGAAGCGGGTCGGCCCGTTCGCAGTACCGAAGGCGATGTCGTCGACGGCGTCCGCGACGCTCGCCACCTGGTTCAAGATCAAGGGCGTCAACTATTCGATCTCGTCGGCCTGCGCCACTTCGAACCACTGCATCGGCAACGCCTACGAGACCATCCAGATCGGCAAGCAGGACATCATCTTCGCCGGCGGCTGCGAGGAACTCGACTGGTCGCTGTCGGTCCTGTTCGATGCGATGGGCGCGATGTCGTCGAAATACAACGATACGCCCGCGACCGCATCGCGCCCCTACGACGTCACCCGCGACGGCTTTGTCATCGCCGGCGGCGCCGGCGTGGTGGTGCTGGAAGAGCTGGAGCATGCCAAGGCGCGCGGCGCGCGCATCTATGGTGAAATCGTCGGCTACGGCGCCACCTCCGACGGCTACGACATGGTCGCCCCCTCCGGCGAGGGCGCCGAGCGCTGCATGCGGATGGCGATGGCGACGGTCGACACCAAGGTCGACTACATCAATCCCCACGCCACCTCGACGCCGGCCGGCGATCCGCCGGAAATCGAGGCGATCCGCAAGGTGTTCGGCACCGGCGACAAGTGCCCGCCGATTTCCGCCACCAAGGCGCTGACCGGCCATTCGCTCGGCGCCACCGGCGTGCAGGAGGCGATCTATTCGCTGTTGATGATGAACAACGGCTTCATCTGCGAGAGCGCCAACATCACCGAACTCGATCCGGTGTTCGCCGACATGCCGATCGTGCGCAAGCGCATCGACAACGTCAAACTCGGAACCGTGCTTTCGAATTCCTTCGGCTTCGGCGGCACCAACGCCACGCTGGTGTTCAAGCGGATGGATGCGTGAGATTGCACGCCAGCTGAATTCCTCCATTCACCGTCATGGCCGGGCTTGTCCGGGCCATCCACGTCTTGGTCCAGGCGAGATCAGAAAGACGTGGATGCCCCGGACAAGCCCGGGTATGACGTAACAGAGAGCGTCGAGAGCATGCAGGATCTGATGAAGGGCAAGCGCGGGTTGATCATGGGCGTCGCCAATGATCATTCGATTGCCTGGGGCATTGCCAGGGCGGTCGCGGCGCAGGGCGCCGAACTCGCCTTTACCTATCAGGGCGAGGCGCTCGGCAAGCGCGTCAAGCCGCTGGCCGAGCAGCTTGGCGTTCCCCTGGTGCTGCCCTGCGATGTCGAGGACCTCGCCAGCGTCGATTCCGTTTTCGAGGCATTGCGCGAAAAATGGGGGCAGCTGGATTTTCTGGTCCACGCCATCGGCTTTACCGACAAGAACGAACTTCGCGGGCGCTACGCGGACACCACGCGCGAGAACTTTTCCCGCACCATGGTGATTTCCTGCTTTTCCTTCACCGAACTCGCCAAGCGGGCCGCGGAAATGATGCCCAAGACCGGCGGTTCCATCATCACGCTGACGTTCGGCGGTTCGACCCGCGTGATGCCGAATTACAACGTGATGGGCGTCGCCAAGGCCGGACTGGAAGCTTCCGTGCGTTATCTCGCCTTCGACTTCGGCCGAAGGAAAATCCGGGTCAATGCGATCTCGGCGGGACCGGTGCGGACGCTGGCGGGAGCGGTGATCGGCGATTCCCGCGCAATGTTCGCGTTTCAGCAGCAGCATTCGCCGCTCGGGCGCGGTGTGACTCTCGACGATCTCGGCGGCTCGGCGCTGTATCTGCTCTCCGATCTGTCGACCGGGGTGACCGGCGAGATCCACTATGTCGATTCCGGCTACAACATCATTTCGATGCCGCGGCCGGAGGATTTGAAAGCGACCAACGAGTAGCTCACCCTGCCGCGATGGCGGTGGCGCGCTGGAATGCCGGGCGCGCGGCGCAGCGGTCGATGTAGCGTTCGAATGAGGGGCGCGATGGCACCATCTTGAAAAGCCGTACCGAGAAATTCAGCCCGGAACCGATGGCGACATCGGCGGCGGAAAAATTCTCGCCGAGCAGCCACGGTCCTTTCGTCAGCGCGGCGTCGAGCACGTCGAACACCCGCTGTGCATCGCCCCAGCCCGCGGCGATCGGGTTCATCTCGATCTTGGTGGCAAGCTGCACCATGGCGGGCTCGATGCAGCCCGGCGCGAAAAACAGCCAGTAGAGAAATTTCGCGCGCAAGGGATCGCCGAGCGGCGGCGCCAGCTTCGCTTCCGGATAACGCTCGGCCACATAGGCGCAGATCGCAGCCGCCTCCGCCAGCGTCGCCTCGCCGTCCCTTAGCGCCGGCACCTTGCCCATCGGATTGACGGCAAGATATTCCGGCGCCTTCTGCGCTCCCTTGGAAATGTCGGTCAGCACACGCTCGTAGGGCTTCCCGGTTTCTTCCATCAGCCACAGCGAGGAGAACGAGCGCGAGCGGGGGGACCAATAAAGTTTCATCATCTGTTCGCTTCCTGCTTCTTCCACCGATAATACTTCATCATAAAGCCAGTCATCGGCTCTATCTGCTCTTTTTCATAGACAAAACCCTCCCGTTCGTACCAGTGCCAGGCTTTTTCATTTTCGCGCACGCAACGCAGCTCGATTTCATCCGGCAGCTGCTGGCGGGTGAAAGCGAGCAGTTGGCGGCCAAGGCTTTGGCCCTGATATTCCGGGGCGACGAACAGCTGGTCGAGATAGAGCTTGGGCAAATGCAAAGCCAGCATTGCGGCGATCGCGCCGTCGTCATCCTCGGCGACAAACAGGCTCCAGCCGTTCTCCACCTCGCGAGGGACGCGGGCGCGCAGTTGGGCCAGCAGGAAATTGCTAGCCTCCGCGAGCCCCGTCGAGACCCAGCTGTTCATCCAGATCCGGGCGATCTCGTCAAATTCCTCGGTCCGGGCGGGACGGATCGTGGGCGGGTGCATTGAAACCAGTCCTTCCGGCAGGCCAGGAAAAAGCCCCCGCGATATTATCGCGAGGGCTCCTTTCACTCAATCGCCTGCAGCAGTCCGTCGAGATCAGGCAAGGTCGAAGCGATCAGCATTCATCACCTTGGTCCACGCCGCCACGAAGTCTTTTACAAACTTCTCCTTGGCGTCCGCGCATGCATAGACTTCCGCGATGGCGCGGAGCTGGGAATGCGAACCGAAGATCAGGTCGACCCGTGTGCCGGTCCACTTCACCGCCTTCGTCTTGCGGTCGCGGCCCTCGTACTCGCCATTGGAGCCAGCCGGCTGCCACTCCGTGCTCATGTCGAGCAGGTTGACGAAGAAGTCGTTCGTCAACCTTTCCGGCTTTTTGGTGAAGACGCCGTGCCTCAAGTTGCCGGCATTGGCGCCGAGCACGCGCAGACCGCCTACAAGCACCGTCATCTCGGGTGCCGTCAGCGTCAGCAGTTGCGCCCGATCCACCAAGGCCTCCTCCGGCATCATGAACTGCCTGTTGCCGCTGATATAGTTGCGGAACCCTTCAGCGCGGGGTTCGAGCGGCGCGAAAGAGGCGGCGTCGGTCTGCTGCTGCGACGCGTCCATGCGGCCTGGCGTGAACGGGACCGTGACGGTTAGACCGGCATCCTTCGCCGCCTTCTCGATTGCGGCGCTGCCGCCGAGAACAATCAGGTCGGCGAGCGAGACTTTCTTGCCGAACTCCTTCTGGATCGCTTCGAGCCTCGAGAGGACCTTCGCCAACTCAGGCGGATTGTTCACGTCCCAATCCTTCTGCGGGCTCAGGCGAATGCGCGCACCGTTGGCACCGCCGCGCTTGTCGGAGCCGCGGAACGTCGAGGCCGATGCCCAGGCGGTGGAGACGAGCTGCGAAACGGTGAGGCCCGAGGCGAGGATTTTCGCCTTCAGCGCGGCGACGTCCTTGTCGTCGATCAGCGGATGATCGACCGCGGGGATCGGGTCCTGCCAGAGCAGCGTTTCCTTCGGCACGAGCTTGCCGCGATAGCGCACGATCGGCCCCATGTCGCGGTGCGTGAGCTTGAACCAGGCGCGGGCAAAAGCGTCCGCGAACTGGTCCGGATGCTCGTAGAAGCGCCGCGAGATCTTCTCGTAGGCCGGGTCGAAGCGCAGCGCGAGGTCCGAGGTCAGCATCGTCGGAATATGCTTCTTCGACGTGTCATGCGCGTCGGGGATCGTATTCTCGGCGCCTTTCGCTTTCCACTGCTGCGCGCCGGCCGGGCTCTTCGTCAGTTCCCATTCGAACTTGAACAGGTTGTCGAAGAAGTGGTTGCTCCACTGCGTCGGCGTCTGCGACCATGTCACTTCAGGGCCGCCGGTGATGGTGTCAGCGCCAAAGCCCGTTCCATGCTTGCTCTTCCAGCCGAGCCCCTGATCCTCGATGGCGCCGCCTTCCGGATCCGGCCCCATCAGCGACGGATCGCCAGCGCCGTGGGTCTTGCCGAAAGTGTGACCGCCGGCGATCAGCGCTACGGTCTCTTCGTCGTTCATCGCCATGCGGAAGAACGTTTCGCGGATGTCTTTTGCTGATCCAATCGGATCCGGATTGCCGTTCGGGCCTTCCGGATTGACGTAGATCAGGCCCATCTGCACCGCGCCGAGCGGTTCCGCCAGCTCCCGTTCGCCGCTATAGCGTTCGTCGCCCAGCCAGGTGCCCTCCGGACCCCAGTACAGCTCTTCAGGCTCCCACACATCGGGGCGGCCGCCGGCAAATCCAAACGTCTTGAAGCCCATCGATTCGAGGGCGACATTACCGGAAAGAACAAACAGATCAGCCCATGACAGTTTGCGGCCATACTTCTGCTTGATAGGCCACAGCAGGCGGCGCGCCTTGTCGAGATTCGTGTTATCCGGCCAAGAGTTGAGCGGCGCGAATCGCTGCTGTCCGGCGCCGGCGCCGCCACGACCGTCGGTGATGCGGTAGGTACCGGCGCTATGCCACGCCATGCGGATGAACAGTCCGCCATAATGACCGAAGTCGGCTGGCCACCACGGCTGCGAGTCCTTCATCAAGGCATGC
>DATNMT010000436.1:0-2160 GCA_035602495.1 Bradyrhizobium sp. | reverse complement strand
AGCGTGCAAACGAGTCGACAAGCCCGGGTAGACCGGCGACGATCAACAGGATCCCGACGGCGCGCGTTGCGTCGAGATCGAAGAAGGGCGGCCGAAACTCCCAACGCGTAATCCACCAGGGAACGAGCCCCGCCACTGTGCTGGGCGCAACCGCAAAGAAGAGGGCGGAGCCCAATATCGCGATCGTTTTCGGCACGGTACCTCCTTCCCGTCCTGTCGCAAGGTTAGTGCAGCCATGTCCGGTCAGCGCGTTCAACGGAAGTAGGCGGTGGCTCCATCCAAAATCCGGGGTGATCATCGTAGCAGTATCGGCGGCTCACGAACACCCCGGGGCACCAGTCGTGCAAAATTGAACGTTGCATCATAGCGTCACGGCGAGGCAGTATTGCCCATCTTCATCGACCGTGCCGCGCCAGCCCCGACATCGAGGCGCCGGCTCACGCACGCCAACAACTATCTGATCGTTGAATCGCGACGGCCTTGCGAAAGCGTCTCGACCAAGCCCACAGTCCAGCACATCGGGCATCCGCGTAGCGCGACGAGGGCGGCAACGCCCGCGCCCAAGGATAGCCAAGGGTGCGCGGTCTGGTGGACGATGGCCCAAGCGAGTAGCGCCGCCGCAGCTGCGCCGCGCATCAGGTGTGCGCCCAGGAAGGCGCTCCCGAACATGCCGACTCCACGAAAGTAATTCATGTGCTCTCTCGTCCGCTGTCCTTTGTGCCGAGCAGGTATTCGCGCACCAGTGCGCGGGCGCGGCGCAGGCGGCTTTTGGCCGCTTCGCGCGTCACGCCGAGCCGCCCGGCGATTTCCCCAATCGTCAGATCTTCGAGATCTCGCAGCAGCAGCACTTCGCGATGGGACGGCGAAAGCGACTCAATCGCATTGACCAAGTCCATGCGTAACTCGTCCGGCGGGACCTTTGCGAGCTCGCGTGACTCTTCCAGGCTGGCGAGCTCCTCGACTCCGCGCATCAGCATCAGCGCCGGCAGCATGCAAAGGCGCGCGATGACGGTCACCAGCCAGCCGGCGAGTGCGGCTGGACTGCGGATCGTGCCCACGCGCCGGTACACGACGATGAGTGCTTCTTGCACCACATCTTCGATGACCGAGGTGCGGTGGCAATGGCGCCGGGCGTAGCGTCGAATGTCCGGCTGCAGCGCCACCAATAGCTGTGTCAGCGCGTGCCGGTCACCCGACTGTGCCGCGAGCAAGAGATCGTCTGATACGCGCGCCAAGGCGGTCACCCCTTCAGTGGCTCGCGCCCGGCGATGGCGCAGGCAGGGCAATAGCCGAACACGCCGGTGACCAGCGTCACGACACCCGCGCCGCTGAGCAGTAGCCCGAGCGGCGAAGCGTGCAGCGCAACCACGCCGCAGATGAGCATCAAGCCCCCGCCGATCAGCCTGGCCGCGCGCTCCCACCCGCCAACGTTCTTCCTATACCACATGGTTCTGTGCTCCGGTTGGTGACGCGCCGCTATGGCGCATTCACCCAGACAAGAGGGCGCAAACCCGGCGCCGGGGTCGCGGCACAAAAAATAATTTGAGGGGGTGGCAGCTTCAGCAGGCTGGCGTGGGCGTCGGGCGCGGGCCTGGGCCGCTGAGGAACGCCGGCATCGGGTCGCCGGCCAGCAGCCATCATTGCACGACGCCAAAGTGGTTGCCCAATTCCGATCGACCATTTGGCGACCGCCCAATGACAATCACCATGGTCCAAATCCAATTGCGCGATTGCGATTATGCGATTGCGATGCCTGGAATGGCCCATCGGGCCGTACCCGGGATTGATCGAAATGGCTGCTGCCATCGAAGGGCAACCGGGCCACCCGCGACATTCGAAAGACGGCCGCCCATGAGGCGTAGCGCAAAATCGCAGTCCGTCGCAGGTTATCCGGCCGGATCGCTTCGGCGGCTGCTACGTCATAGCGCCGCAGCGAAGCAATAGTGCCCATCTTCATCGGCCGTGGCGCACTACCTGACAGTGAACAACCGGCTCGCTTGGGTGTGAATGATGAAGTCGGTAAGTACGGTCGTGGCGCATCGCGTCATTTACTGCGATTGCACAAAGCGGTCGGTATTGGAGCGAAGCAGACGTTGACTAAGGTTTATGGGTACGCGCCCCTAGTTCTAAGCAACCAGGGACAGCCGAGGCCGAGAAGCT
>DATNMT010000409.1:0-2389 GCA_035602495.1 Bradyrhizobium sp. | reverse complement strand
TCGCCCAGGCAGATTTTTTCTTTCGCCGAGGCGGTCGACGCCGAAAACCGCACCATCAAGCTCAAGGACAAGCCGCTGAACTGGGGCGGCACCGCCTCGCTCTGCACCCGCGAGAGCAAGTTCGAGACCAACGAACAGGGCGACTGCGGCACGCGTGGTTTCGCCGCGACCGGCTTTGCCGTCGTCGACATGTCGAGCGGCGGCAAGACGCTGCGCTTCGCGATGCCGTGATCTCTCGTCGTCCCTGCGAAAGCAGGGACCCATAACCCCAAATCTTCGTTGTTGCGACGCGCGGCAAAAGCAAGGCAACGAAGACCGCCTCTCTCATAACCGCCGCGGAGTATGGGTCCCTGCTTTCGCAGGGACGATAGTTAAGAAACTTTAGAGAGCATGAAAAAGACCCCCCGCCCCTTCACCGACATCGACACCTGGGTGTTCGATCTCGACAACACGCTGTATCCGCACCACGTCAACCTGTGGCAGCAGGTCGACGCACGGATCGGCCAGTTTGTAAGCGCCTGGCTCAAGGTATCCGCGGAGCAAGCGCGGGTAATCCAGAAGGACTATTACCGCCGCTACGGCACCACCATGCGCGGCATGATGACCGAGCATGGCGTGCATGCCGACGATTATCTCGCTTATGTGCACCAGATCGATCATTCGCCGCTGCAGCCCAACCCGGCGATGGGCGCCGCGATCGCAAAGCTTCCCGGACGCAAGCTGATCCTGACCAACGGCTCGACCGACCATGCCGGCAAGGTTTTGGCGCGGCTCGGCATCGAAGCGCATTTCGAGGCGGTGTTCGACATCATCGCCGCCGAACTGGAGCCGAAGCCGGCGCCGCAGACCTACCGGAAATTCCTCGACCTCCATCAGGTCGACCCGGCGACCTCGGCGATGTTCGAGGACCTGGCGCGCAACCTCGTGGTGCCGCACCAGCTCGGCATGACCACCGTGCTGGTGGTGCCCGACGGCACCAAAGAGGTGGTGCGCGAGGACTGGGAGCTGGAGGGCCGCGATGCCGCCTATGTCGATCACGTCACCGATGATCTGACCGGGTTTTTGCAGGGGCTGGCGAGAGCTTAACCCGTCGTCCCTGCGAAGGCCGTGTCGCAACCTCAAGCCGTCATACCCCGCGAAAGCGGGGTATCCAGTACGCCGCGGCCTGCGAACCAGAACTCAGGCGTCTCGGAATACTGGATCACCCGCTTACGCGGGTGATGACAACCGAATGGGACGGTGCCTGGGAGAGCCTTGACTCTCCGCCGCCAAATCCCGAAAAAGCCCCGCCTGCGCAAACAAATTCGCCCAAGGAAATCTCGATGTCTCTCGCCTCCCTCGAATCCACCGTCAACGCCGCGTTCGCAAACATCGGCGGCGTCTCGACCGCGACCAGGGGCGAAGTCCGCGACGCCGTCGATGCCGCGCTCGAGCTGTTGGACAAGGGCGAGGCCCGCGTCGCCGAGCGCGGGGCGGATGGCAAGTGGAAAGTCCATCAATGGCTGAAGAAGGCGGTGCTGCTGTCGTTCCGGCTGAACGACATGAGCGCGATCCCCGGCGGCCCCGGCAAGGCATCATGGTGGGACAAGGTGCCATCGAAATTCGAGGGCTGGGGCGAGAACCGCTTTCGCGACGCCGGCTTTCGCGCGGTGCCCGGCGCGACCGTGCGCCGCTCGGCGTTCATCGCCAAAAACGTCGTGCTGATGCCGTCCTTCGTCAATCTCGGCGCCTATGTCGATGAGGGCACCATGATCGACACCTGGTCCACGGTCGGCTCCTGCGCGCAGATCGGCAAGCATGTGCACATTTCCGGCGGCGTCGGCATCGGCGGCGTGCTGGAGCCGCTGCAGGCCGAACCCGTGATCATCGAGGACAATTGCTTCATCGGCGCGCGCTCGGAAGTCGCCGAAGGCGTGATCGTGCGCAAGGGCGCGGTGCTGGCGATGGGCGTGTTCCTCGGCGCCTCGACCCCGATCATCGATCGCGACAGCGGCAAGATCCATGTCGGCGAGGTGCCGGAATATTCCGTGGTGGTGCCGGGAACGCGGCCGAGCCGGCCGCTGAAAGACGGTTCACCCGGCCCGGCACTGGCCTGCGCCGTCATCGTCAAGACGGTCGACGAACAGACCCGGGCCAAGACCAGCGTCAACGAGCTTTTGCGGGATTAGAGCATCATCGGTTCTGATTGAATCAGAACCGATGCTCTAGATTCGTGTTTTGCTCTTTCTCGGGCTTGTCGCCGGCGTTCTCCGGTACTGGGACCTCATCGAGATGCTGTTCCTGAAAGGGACCAGCGGGCCTAACCGGTTCGGCCCCGATCCGCTGGCGACTGTTAGTGGCAACACGCCTGCGGCGACGCGCTGGGACCAGCAAGACGAGCTGGAATTTG
>DATNMT010000392.1:0-10267 GCA_035602495.1 Bradyrhizobium sp. | reverse complement strand
GGTGTGGATGCGCCAGATGATCGACGCGCATGAGGGTGCAGCCAAATCGAGCGGCGCCCGTATCCTGTTTTCCTGCGGCTTCGATTCGCTGCCGTTCGAGCTCGGCGTACTCCGTGTCCAGGCGGAGGCGAAGAAAGTGTTTGGCGCGCCGGCCAATCGCGTCAAAGGCCGTGTCCGCAACATGAAGGGAACTTTTTCCGGCGGCACCGCGGCGAGCGCGAAGGCAACCTTCGCGGCGGCCGCCAAAGATCTGAGCCTGGTCGCCATGCTGCAGAATCCGTTCGTATTGACGCCCGGCTTCGAGGGACCAAAGCAGCCGCGCGGCAACAAGCCGGTGCTGGATGAGGATATGGGCTCGTGGACCGCGCCCTTTGTGATGGCGACCATCAACACCCGCAACGTTCACCGCGCCAATATGCTGATGGATTTTCCGTACGGCAAAGACTTCGTCTATGACGAGATGGTCCTGACCGGTCCCGGCGAGAAGGGCGAAGCCAATGCCAAACGTGTCGTCGCCGCCGTCAACGCCGAGCGGATGGGCGCCATCGACGGACCAAAGCCGGGGGAGGGCCCCTCAAAAGAGGAGCGCGAGAGCGGTCTCTACGATCTGCTGTTCGTCGCCCTCGCGCCGGACGGACGGCAGGTTCGCGTCGCCGTGCACGGCGACCGCGATCCCGGCTATGGATCGACTTCGAAGATGATGTCGGAATGCGCGATCTGCCTGCGCGAGTCGCCGGATGTCAAAGGCGGCATCTGGACGCCCGGCGCTGCCTTGGGCGACCGGCTGATCAAGCGGCTGGTCGACCACGCCGGCCTCACTTTTGAGGTCGAGTAGCTCTCGACTTCATGCTGCGCGGGGATCGTAAGCGTACATCCAGTCTTGATACCTTGCGGTGACCGGAATCAGTACCTTCAGCATGCGGTCGCGGATCCAGGCTCCGGTCGCGCTGAACTCGCCCTTCTGGTTGCCGTTGCGGCGGGCGAAGGCAACCACCCGTTCGGCGCGCGGGCGGCGCTCGCGCTCGAATGCCTCGAAGGTCGCGCGCAGTTCCTGCCCCTCCTGCAGCAGGCGCGCCAGCCGCATGGCGTCCTCCAGTGCCAGCGACGCCCCCTGGCCGGCGTGAGGACTGGTGGCGTGGGCGGCGTCGCCGATCAGCACCACCCGTTTGCGCGACCAGGTCGGCAACGTCGCGACGTCGAGCGTGGCCGTGACGCCGATGTCTTCGGCCGCTTCCAGCAGTCGCGGGATCGGCTCGTGCCAGCCGGCATGGAAGTCGAGCAGATGCCGTTTCAGCGCATCCTCGCTCATGGCGCGGAAGGTCGCGGCGTCGGTGCCGCGCCCGGGCTGGGTGCTCCACCACATCACGCCGTCGTCCGGATCGGGGCTGCAGAATCCGTAGCCGAAGAACCCGCTCTGCCCGAACGTCGTTTCCACGCGCTGTCCGATCGGGCTGCCATCGAGCAATGCCCTCGGCAGGAATCCTCCGAAGCCGATCAGCCCGGTATCGAACGGTTTCGGGCCGTCCGGAACCACGTGCGTGCGTACCGCCGAGTGCACGCCGTCGGCGCCGATCAGGAAGTCGCCTTCGGCGCTGGAGCCGTCGTCGAAGTGCGCGACGATCGGCTGATCGGGGCGATCCTCGATGCGGACTAGCCGTTTCTCGAAGGCAAGTTCGACGTTCTCGCTCCACGCCTTGTCCACGATCGCCTCGTTGAGCGTGGCGCGGCGCATGTTGACCGCGGGCCGGCCGAAACGCTGCTCCATGTTCCGGTTGATCGAGCCAAGTCTTGTGCCGGATTGCGAATAGAAGTCGAAGGATTCCGCGATTGAGCCGCGGCGGATCATCTCGCAGGCCAACCCGATCTCGGCCAGCACATGCATGCCGTTCGGCGCGATCTGCAGGCCGCCGCCGATGCCGGTGGAGTAGGGCCATGCCTCGAACAGCTGGGCGTCGATGCCGGCCCGTTTGAGCAGGATGGCGGTAACCGGACCGGCGATGCCGGCTCCGATGATGAGGGCCTTGCGGGGTCGTTTCGTCATGGCTTGCTCCTGATGTCGCAGGGATGCTAAAGAATCACAGTCGCGAAAGCGCGCGCCGCGCTGATGCAGGAACTGGAACACGCGGTGCGGCGGTCGACCGCGCAGGGTACGATGTTCTCGCAAACGGTCGCCAGCCGCGCCGGCATTTCGAGTTCCGACCTCGAATGCCTCGATTTCCTCAATCTGGATGGACGTGTGACCGCGGGACGGCTGGCCGAAGTCACCGGCCTGACCACCGGCGCCATCACCGGCGTCGTGGACCGGCTGGAGAAGGCGGGCTTCGTCCGCCGCGAGCGCGACGAAAACGACCGCCGCAAGGTGTTCATCGCGATCGTTCCGGAAAAGGTCGCCAGGATCGGCAGGTTCTACGAGCACATGCAGCGGGCAATCCTGAAGGACTGGGAGACCTATTCGGACGCGGAGTTGCGGCTGCTGCTTCGATTCATGACGCAGGGTTACATGACGATGCTGGCGGCGACCGAGCAACTCAGGACAATGATGGAGACCCCGCAGGGCAAGCGCACCGGTGCTACGAAGCCTGCTCGGGCGCCGTGAGCGGCTGACCGGCGCTCGCCCTGTAGGGCTGGGCGGCCGCGAACATGCCCCACATCGCCCCCAGCATCATCCAGAAGTGCCGCCAGTGGTCGGTGTCGACGACGAAGCTTTCGCCGACGGTGCCGAGAAACGCGGCGAAGATCGCGAGATATGCCCGCTGCCAGGGCACGCGGACGAAGACATGGCGAAATCCCGTGATGACGGTGACGAACACCAGCGCCGGATAGCAGATGCCGGCGACCCAGCCGCCGGACATGAAGGCGTTCAGATAGGAATTGTGGGTATCCTCTGGAAAATAGTTGTGGAACTGCAGCGGACCGATGCCGAACGGCAGGTCGAGTGCCATTTGCGCGCCGAGCACGTGGCGCCCGAACCGGCCGAAGCGGCCCTCGTCGTAGCTCTGATCGAAGCTGGCGCGCTGGTTGAACATGTCGCGGATCGAATCGAATGACAGCAGCACCGCCAGCAGCAGCACCACCACGATAACGGCGACCACCGCCATCACGACGATGCGCGAGCGCTGGCCGCGCGATCGGCTGGTCAGGACCATCAGCGCCAGCATGAAGCCGGAGGTGATCGCAAGCCCGCCCCAGGCGGCGCGGGAAAACGCCAGCAGGATCGCCAGCGCCATGATGCCGAGCGCAATGGTCGCGCGGAACGATTTGCCGAGGCGATCGGAGACCACGCTTTGCAGCACGAACAGCGCGGGCAGGATCAGGAACGCGCCGAGCACGTTCGGGTCCTTGAAGGTGCCGCGGGCGCGCTCATACAGCGTCAGCAGGTCATGTCCGCCGGGGACGAGGTTGAGATAGCCGGCAATGCCTGTAACAGCCGCGATCATCCCGCCCACGATCAGGCCGCGGCGAAGCATATCGAGCCGGGCTTCGGTGTCGTCGGCGACGACCATGGCGAAGAACATCACGGTCACCGCCATGTACCAGGAGGTGGCGATCCAGTTGGCGACCTCGGGCCGGTCGATGAAGGGGATGGCGCCGATCGAATACCCGACATTGAGCAGGAACAACAGCAGCAGCAGCGGCATGAAGGCGAGCCGCAGCCGCAGGCCGGTGGCCATGAAGATCACCGCCGCGCCGAGCGTCACCAACTCATACGGGCTGGGCTCGATGAAAACGATCGCGCCCGACGCCCCGACCAGCCACACCAGCGCGCGCTGCAGCGCCAGCACGCCGGGCGCGGCCGTTACCGATGAAGGCAAACCCCCGGCTGTCGCCGCATACGCCATGACACACTCACAAACCCACGCAACCCGCACGCAACGCAACAAAACTAGTAGGCGTTCTCGTTCCTGGTCATCAACGCCATCGGCGTCTTGAGCAGAATGTAGAGATCGAACAGCACCGACCAGTTCTCGATATAGTAGAGGTCGAACTCGACGCGCTTCTGGATCTTCTCCTCGCTGTCGACCTCGCCGCGCCAGCCGTTGATCTGGGCCCAGCCGGTAATGCCGGGCTTGACCCGGTGACGCGCGAAATAGCCGTCGACGGCCTCGTCGAACAACCGGCTCTGCAATTTACCCTGCACCGCGTGCGGACGCGGACCGACCAGCGACAGGTTGCTCTTGAACACGACGTTGAAGAGCTGCGGCAGCTCATCGAGGCTGGTCTTGCGGATGAAACGCCCGACCCGGGTGACGCGGCTGTCGTTCTTGGTCACGACCTTGGACGCCAGCGGATCGGCCTGATCGTGGTACAGCGAGCGGAACTTGAAGACATCGATGCGCTCGTTGTTGAAGCCGAACCGCTTCTGGCGGAACAGCACCGGGCCCGGGCTGTCGAGTTTGACGGCGAGCGCGACCAGCGCCATCACGGGCGCGGCGAGCAGCAGGACGATGGCGCCGACGACATGGTCGAACAGCCACTTCATCACCAGGTCCCAGTCGGTGATCGGCGCCTCGAACACATCCAGCGTCGGCACCTTGCCGAGATAGGAATAGGAGCGCGGGCGGAAGCGCAGCTTGTTGGTATGGGCGGAAAGCCGGATGTCGACCGGCAGCACCCACAATTTCTTCAGCATTTCAAGGATCCGCGTCTCGGCCGAGATCGGCAGCGCGAACAGCACGAGATCGACGCGGGTGCGGCGGGCGAATTCGACGATGTCGTCGACCTTTCCGAGCTTTGCGGTTCCGGCGCAGGTCTCCAGCGCGCGAGTATCGTTGCGGTCCTCGAATACGCCGAGGATATCGATGTCCGAATCCTCCTGCGCGTTCAGCGCCTCGACCAGCTTTTCGCTGGTCTGGTCCGAGCCGACGATGATGGTGCGGCGGTCGAGCCGGCCTTCGCGCGCCCAGCCCCGCACCATCGAACGCAGGAACAGGCGTTCGGCAATCAGAGTGGCGAGGCCGACAAAGAAGAACGCCGACAGCCACAGCCGCGACACCTCGCCACCGAGCTTGGCGAAGAACGAGGCGCCGATGAACAGCAGGAAGACGAAGGCCCAGGACGAGATCATTCGCGTCATCTGCCGGAGCTGGCCGCGGAAGATCTGGACTTCGTAGATGTCGGCGGCCTGGAAGCAGACCACAGCGGCGGCCGCCATGCCGAAAATGGCGGCGACATATTCCCAGTGGAAGCCGGCGAGCGGCACCATGTATCCGAGATAGAGCGCGATGCCGACGAGGCCGAGCAGCACGAAATCGGCGATGCGCACGGCGCCAGCGAGCACGATCGGCGAATAGGCCCGGCGCACCTTCTGGTTGGTGACCGCGAGCGCGGCCTGCGACAGCCGGCGGCGCCGCTCGACCTGAGGGCGATCCGCAGCGGCAACTACGGCGGCGGAAGCCGCGGCATCCAGCATCGAGCGTGCGTCAATCGGTTCCACTGATTCCCTGGTCCGTATCTCGCACAGGCATCTAGGCATGCGCGCGCCGAGGCGGAATTCCTCGACCACCGGATTAACGGACAAATCGCAAGAAACGGTTATCGCTGGTAAGGAATGGTTAACGATCGGCAAACGCGTCGCGGTAACCCGCTAGCACCCCTTCGACCATGGCCTTCTGCGAGAAATGCAGGAAGATTCGCTCGCGAAGCGATTTGGTCCGCGCCAGCGCGCCTTCCGGATCCTCCAGCGCCGTCTCGATCGCATCCGCCATCGCTCCCACGATATTGGGGGCAAACAGCGCATCCGTATGCGAGCCGAAGATTTCGGGAATGCCGCCGACATTGGCGGCCACCATCGGAATTCCGGCCGCGGCCGCCTCGATCACCACATAGGGCATGGAGTCGCCGCGCGAGGGAACCACCAGCACGCTGCCCTTCGAAAAGCCGTATCGCGCCTTGACGTGGCCGATGAAGCGGACCGCCTCGGTGAGCCCGAGCCTTTGCACCTGGGCTTTCAGCGCATCCATTTCCTCGCCGTCGCCGGCAAGCGTCAGCGTTACCGGCGTGCCGTCCGAGTGAAGCCGCGCCACCGCATCGATCAGGAGGTCGGCGCCCTTGATGTGCCGGAACTCGCCGACATAGACGATATCGGTGGCATCGGCCGCCTTCGCGATCGGATCGAACTCGTCGGCGGTCACGCCGTTGAAGACGCAGCGCACGAGCCCGTTGGGCGTGCCGATGGTGCGCAGATAGGTATCGCGCGCGAACGCGCTTTCGAACAGGAACAGGTCGGTCGCGTTCATCAGCGCGCGCTCGAGGCGGCTGTAGAGCGCGCCCTTGAATGTACTCAGCGGGTAATGCAGCGAGCCGCCATGCGGCGTATAGACGCGAATGGTTTCCTTTGAACGGGATTTCAGGCGAACGAAGGCGCCGGCCTTGGCGCCGTGGCCATGCAGCACGTCCGGCTTCAGCCGTCGGGTCAGCCACATGAAGCGCGCCCATACCAGAAAATCCGCGGGATGAGGCTCGCGGTGAATGGCGATGCGGTGAACGCCGAGTTTCAGGCGCGGGGCAATCTCCTTCAGCGCGGTCTCGGCGCGTTCGCCGCCGGTCAGGCTGTCGGCGATGATGCCGACATGGTGGCCGCGGTCGGCTTGTCCGTTGGCGACGTCGAGAATATGACGAAATATTCCCCCGACCGGCGCGCGCACCGCGTGCAGGATACGAAGCGGCTGATCGGGAGTTTCCGGCATGATCAGAACCAGCGTCCGCCGGGATCGGCCGCGCGCATGCAGCCCGAAACCGCGAGCGCAGCCACAAGACAAAGGATCACGGCGCGCGCGCCTCGCATCGGACAACCCTGAGGAAGTATTGATTCCGATTAAGGACTTTCATGGTTAACAAAGCATGACCGCGTCGGCCAGGGGCCGACATGTCCGCAACAAATCCGCGCGATTAACCCAGCGGCAACCTTAATGGAGTGTAATCGCGCCAGTTCAGGTAGACGGTGGCGTCCCGCGGGAGTGTGCGATGCGTTTAGCGTTCTGGCGTGCGGCCAAGGCCAAGGCCGCCAGGCAAGAGCCGGCGGTGCAGCGGGTCGTGGCAAGGCCCGCGATGGCCGGCGGAACGGCGGCTGTCGCTGCCGCGTCAGGCGATCTCGATTTGCGCGTGCTCGGTCAGGCGCTGGCGCGCAAGCGGGGCTGGATCATCGTCCCGACGGTGCTCGCGGCCGTGCTCTCGATCACGGTCGTCAATCTGGTTACCCCGCGATACAAATCCGAGGCGCGCATCCTGGTCGACGGACGCGAGAACGTCTTCCTGCGGCCGAACGGCGAGCGCAACGAGGAACGCACTGCGCTCGATGCGGAGGCGGTCACCAGCCAGGTCCAGTTGTTGCTGTCGCGCGATCTGGCCCGCGAGATCATCAGGAAGAACAAGCTCGCCGAACGGCCGGAATTCGATCCGGTGCTGCAGGGCCTCTCGCCGGTGAAGTCGCTGCTGGCGCTGTTCGGGATCGGCCGCGATCCGTTCTCGCTGACGCCGGAAGAGCGGGTGCTGGACGCCTATTACGACCGCTTCGCCGCCTATGCGGTCGACAAATCGCGCGTCATCGTCATCGAATTCCAGTCGCTCGATCCGGAGCTTGCGTCGCGCGTCGCCAATTCGATCGCCGAGGGCTATCTGGTGCTGCAGCAGAACGCGCGGCAGGAGCAGGCCAAATCGGCCAGCCAGTGGCTGTCGGGTGAAATCGACAACCTGCGCAAGAAGGTCGCGGATGCGGAATCCCGCGTCGAGGATTTCCGCTCCAAATCGAGCCTGTTCATCGGCACCAACAACACCACGCTGTCCAACCAGCAGATGGGCGAACTCAACACCCAATTGAACAACGCGCGCGCTTTGAAATCGGATGCGGAATCGAAGGCGCGGCTGATCCGCGAGATGCTCCAGAGCGGCAAGCCGATCGAGGCTTCGGAAGTGGTCAATTCCGAGTTGATCCGTCGGCTGTCGGAGCAGCGCGTCACGCTGCGCGGCCAGCTTGCCGAGCAGTCGTCGACGCTGCTCGACAACCATCCGCGCATCAAGGAGTTGAAGGCGCAGCTTGCCGATCTCGATCGCCAGATTCGCGACGAAGCCAGCAAGCTGTCCCGCTCGCTCGACAATGACGCCCGCATCGCCAGCGGCCGGGTCGAAGGCCTGAGCGCCAGCCTCGAGCAGTTGAAGAAGCAGGCGACCTCGACCAATGGCAACGACGTCCAGTTGCGCGCGCTGGAGCGGGAAGCCAAGGCGCAGCGCGACCTCCTGGAATCCTATTTGGCGAAATATCGCGAGGCGAACACCCGCGAGAATATCGACGCGGCGCCCGCGGACGGACGGGTCATTTCCCGCGCCACCGTCTCCAATACCCCGGCCTATCCGAAGAAGCTGCCGATCGTCCTGATCGCGACGCTGGCGACGTTGATGCTGACTTCGGGCGCAATCGCGACCGGCGAATTGCTGCGCATGACCGCGCCCCGGGCCGCGGCGGCGTTTTCGTCGCCGCCATCTGCTGCGCGGGTTTCGCCGCTTGCGGCTTTCGGCGACGGTCCCGATCACCGGTACGAAGTCCGCACCGAGATAGCGCCCGAGCTCACGGAGATTGAAAAGCTTGCCGAGGGCCTGCGCGGGGCAGGTCAGGCGGCGCGCAAGGTCACGATCCTCGGTACGGCCGCGGGCGAGAGCATCACGCTGACGGCGCTGACGCTGGCGCGGCTCATGGTGCGCAGCGCGAGGGTCGTGGTGGTCGATCTGTCGGCATCGTCGCCGACGATCTCGGCGGTGTCGGTCGATCCGGCGGCGCCGGGACTGGCGGAATTGATGCAGGGCGAAGCCTCGTTTTCGCAAATCATTACCAAGGACCGGCTGTCGCGCGTTCACCTCGTGAGCGCCGGGCGGCCGGGCTTCGATCATACGCTGCTGCAATCGCCGCGGCTGACGCTGGCGATCGATGCCTTGCTCAGGGTCTATGACCATGTGCTGCTGGACGCCGGCACCGCGTCGGACCTGCCGGCGGAATTATTGACCGCGCAGGCGCGCGCCCTGGTGGTGCCGGACCCCTCGATGGCGACTGAGGCCCGCGCCACCATGTGCGAGCAGCTCCGCGTGGTCGGCTTCAGCGAGGTGACGATGCTGAGCAGGCCGGTGCAGTCTTCGGATGCCGCTGAGCGCAATCCGCAAGGGGTCGCGGCCTGATGCCGTCGCTGGCTTGGGGTCGTAGCTGCGATCAGCGGTGCAGCGCGCTGCGCAGCTTTTGTGCGATACCAAGCAGCGCCTGGTTATGTTTCACCAGATGCTTGGCACGGTTGATGCCCGACATCGCGCCGGCCACGATCTTGCCGCGCGGGCTGAGCGGAATGAAGCAATCGAAAATCGGCTCGTCGCTCTTGCAGAACATTCGCTTGTAGCGGTCCGATCCGACGCCTAGATCGAGCGCGCGATAGCCGCGCCCGGCACAATCGTCGATGATGTTGCGCATCAGGATCAGCCCGGGACTGTAGCGCGAGTTTCCCGACCTGGTATAGGTGTTGAACATCATCGAAAAGCGATCGCCGTCGGCGACGCCGGCGTAGATCGCGATCACTTCGGCGTCGCATTCGAGCGCGTGAATGTCGACGACGCGGCCGCCGCCCGCGAGTCGGGCCTGGCAGATGCCGCGGATGAAATCCTCAACGCCCGGGTCCGCGAACACGTTGGGCAGTTTCTGCTCGGCCATCCGCAGCGGCTTGATGGAGAAAAACCAGTCGAGCAGCCGCCTGATTTCGGCATCGGATGTCGCGACGTGGTAGCGATAGCCGGGCAGCATTCGCAGCTTGCGTTCCTTGCCCTTGAGGCGCCGGCGGAACGATTTGCTGATCAGCGCGGAGGGCGCGGCACCGGGGGCCATCGCGAGCAGCGGGCAATCGTTGACCGAGAGTTGTCTCGGCA
This sequence comes from Bradyrhizobium sp., assembly GCA_035602495.1. Taxonomy (GTDB): domain Bacteria; phylum Pseudomonadota; class Alphaproteobacteria; order Rhizobiales; family Xanthobacteraceae; genus Bradyrhizobium. The sequence continues at coordinate 373 of DATNMT010000392.1, read as the reverse complement.
ATAGCGCCATCGGATTCGGCAGCTCCCTCCAGCGCAGCGGCTGTTGCGCGAGCGCCAGAACATCGACAGCGGCGCGTGCGCGTATGCCCTCAAGCAGCGCATCGAGATCGGCTGCGGTCGCGCTTGCGGCAAAGTCGAGGTCCCACAAGGCGAGGTTGAAGGTGGTGTGCTTGCCGCCCATGAAGCAGGCGGTGCGAAAGCCGTGCCGGAGCCTGAGCGCGAGCGGCAGCAGCAATAACGGCCGGCGGTCTCCGTCATATGCAATCACGATGAACGGCGAGTTGCCCTCGCGCTCACCGACCTGCCTTTGCCAGGCTGCAAGGAAATCGAAGCGCTGGTAGGCCGTTGAGAACTGCGCTTCGAGGCGGCGCCA
>DATNMT010000385.1:0-3036 GCA_035602495.1 Bradyrhizobium sp. | reverse complement strand
ATGCCCAGCAGGTAACACGCGGTCAGCGCGAACACGTGATAAAGCGGCAGCGCGCAGACGATGATCATATTGTCGACGATCGGCGGCTTCTTGAGCGCCGGCTGCAGCCATGCGTCGTTCTGCAGCACGTTGGCGAGGATGTTGCGGTGAAGCAGCGTTGCGCCCTTGGATACGCCGGTGGTGCCGCCGGTATATTGCAGGAAGGCGACGTCATCGAGCGTCAGCTTGGGCTTGTTGAGTTTCATGCTGCGGCCGGCAGCGATCGCGTCGTTGAAGGAGACGGCGTCCGGCAATGAATAGGCCGGCACCATCTTCTTCACGCGCCGCACCACCAGGTTGACGATCATGCCCTTGAGGCCGAGCAGGTCACCCATGCTGCCGATGATGACGTGCTTGACCGCGGTCTTGGCGATCACCTGCTGCACGGTGGTGGCGAAATTCTCCAGCACCACGATCGCCTCGGCGCCGGAATCCTTGAGCTGGTGTTCGAGTTCGCGCGGGGTGTAGAGCGGATTGACGTTGACGACCGCATAGCCGGCGCGCAGCACCGCGGCGGTCGACACCGGATATTGCAGCACGTTCGGCATCATCAGCGCGACGCGGGCGCCCTTCGGCAGGCCCTTGCTCTGCAGATAGGCGGCGAGCGCCAGCGACATCTCGTCGAGATCGCGATAGGTGATCGACTTGTCCATGCAGATGAAGGCCTTGCGGTCGGAGACCTTCGCAAAGCTTTCTTCCAGCAGCTCGACCAGCGATGTGTACTGGGTGACATCGATATCGGCGGGCACGCCGGGCGGATATTGCTTGAGCCAGATGCGCTCCATGGTATTTCCCCTTCCGGTTAGTTCTCCGCCGCTTGGGACGGGACGCCTCGTTTGGGCAATGTTGATTTTGGGCAGTATTGAGCAATGCGGCGGCCGATGGCAAGGCGCTCGCCCGAAATCGGCGGATGGGTGTTTAAAAGACCTGGTTTGAGAGCCCGAAGCCGGCCCTAGCCGTGCGGTGCGGCGGTCCTTTGATCCGCCGGCCCTGCGTCGCTGGTCGTGCTCTTTGGCTTGGCGGGCTTGGCAACGGCCTTGGGCTTGGCCGGCTTCGCGACCGCGGCGACCGGCTTTTCGGCGGCCTTCGGGGCCGCATCCGGCTTGGCATTGGCATGCCTGACCGCGGCCGGTTTGGCCGCTGATTTCGGTTCGGATTTGGGTTCAGGCTTGGCGTCGGTCTTCGGCGCAGCCGCGGCATCCGGCCTGGCCGCAACCCGTGTCTTCCCGCGATGCCGCGACGTCTGCTTTTCCGAGTCTGCTGCGATGGCCGCCGTCAAGGCGGCGCCGGTCCTGGTCGGGCCGGTGTAAACCACGGTCGGCTCGGCAGCCGCGGGGCCTCCCGCCAGCAGCTCCGACGGCTTCAGCAGCGGCGGCTGCAGTCCGGCGGTGAAGAAGGTCACGGCGCTCTCGCTGCTGCTTGCGGCACCGGCGTTGCTGGCAACGGTGTCGTCATCCTCGTCGCTGGCCGGCTTGTGGCGCTTGCCACCGCACATCTCGTCGCGCAGGTTCGGCGGCGAGGCGTCGATCGGCACCAGGTTGTCGACGATGCCGAGCGAGGGGCGCAGCCACGACAGCGTGTTGTTGGCAAAGCCGCGCTCGAGCAGTTGTGCGGCGCGGACGGCGCGCATGTGGCCGGAGGTGGAACCGAGCACCACGGCGATCAGCCGCTTGCCGTTGTGGGTCGCCGATCCCACCAAATTGTAACCGGATGCGCAGATGAAGCCGGTCTTGAAGCCGTCGGCCCCGGGATAGCGTCCGATCAGATGGTTGAAGTTGTTCGTGATCTTGCGGCCGAAGCGGATCGCCGGGATGTGGTAGAAATATTCGTATTCCGGCAGATCGTGAATGATCGCGCGGGCGAGAATCGCAAGATCGCGCGCCGAAGTGATCTGGCCGTCCGCCGGCAGGCCGTTCGGATTGACGTAACTCGTCTGCGTCATGCCGAGCCGCTGGGCGTTCTGGTTCATCAGCGCAGAGAAACCGTCGATCGAACCGCCGACACCTTCGGCGAGCACGACGGCCATGTCGTTGGCCGACTTCACCAGCATCATCGCCAGCGCATTTTGCACCGTGACTTGAGTCCCCGGCCGGAACCCCATTTTGGAAGGCGACTGCGAGGCCGCGGCCGGCGACACCGTCAAGAGCGTATCGAGCGTGATACGCCCCTCCTTGACGGCCTTGAGCGTGACATAGCCCGTCATCATCTTGGTCACGGAAGCGGGATACCAGGGATAGGTCGCGTTCTGCGCCTCCAGCACTTTCCCGCTATCGGCTTCGACCACCAGCCATGCTTCGGCATGCGCGACGCGCGGGGCGACGATGCCGAGCGCTGCGGCAAGAACGATCCAGGTCCACGATGACTTGCGAAGCAGCGGGCGAAGCAAATGCACTATCCGATTCCGGTCCTTTGAGACCCGCCTGCAACAGGAGGTCCTGACATGTGACATTCGGGTTTCAAGCGTGTCCGGCGCCGTCGGCTACGGCGGCTGCAAAGCTATACCGGCTTGCCGATCCAGAACAGAGGTTCTCCGATTAAATCGTGGGCGAAATAGGCCGAATTTCGGCGATACTTAAATCTTGACAGCGGCGCTGCCGGCGTCACGCGCTTGCACGCTGGCCCGCGCGTTCTCCTGGACCATGAATTGGGCTTTTGCGAGTTCCGCGAAACGGCCGCCTTTCGCCACCAGTTCATCAAAGGTTCCGCTTTCGATCACTTGTCCGCCATCGAACAGCAGGATTCGCGTGGCGTGGCGGATGGTCGAGAGCCGATGCGCGATCACAAACGTGGTGCGTCCCTTCATCACTTCGTCGAGAGCGGCGTTAACCTTGGCTTCGGTGACCGCATCGAGCGCGCTGGTCGCCTCATCGAGGATCAGGATCGGCGGGTCCTTCAACAGCGCGCGCGCGATCGACAGCCGCTGCCGCTCGCCGCCGGACAGCATGCGCCCGCGCTCACCGGCGTTGGTCTGAAATCCCTGTTCGCTGCGCTCGATGA
>DATNMT010000374.1:0-2057 GCA_035602495.1 Bradyrhizobium sp. | reverse complement strand
TCGCCCCAACGGCATCGGCGACCACCCAGGTCGGGCAGAGCTATTCGCAGACCAACGTCGCCAGCGGCGGCACGCCGTCCTACGTCTATTCGCTGGCCTCGGGCACGCTGCCTCCCGGCACCAGGCTCAACACCTCCACCGGCACGGTGTCGGGCACGCCGACCACGTCAGGGCCGTTCAGCTACGCCATCAAGGTCACTGACAGCGGCACGCAGGCCGCGACCACGTCGACCATCAGCGGCACCATTGGCGGGGTGTCGCTCGACAGCCAGCACCTGCGCCAGATGCAAATTCAGGGTACCCAGACGTCGGCTCAGATTTCCGGACAGGCCATCGCCGGGGCGACCGGCGATGCAATCGATGCCGGCTTCAGCGACAGCGTGACGGCGGTGAAGCCGAACGGCAGCGGCTTTACCTATAATTTTGCCGCCGACGAGCCGACCGATCCACGCGGCGCCTCGGCGAGCGATGGCGCGAAGAACTTTGTGGCCGCGCCCGATCGCAACACAAGCCAGTTGATGGACGAGGAGTTCGCCGCGCTTGGCTATGCCGGGATTACCAAGGCCCCGCCGAAATCTCCGGTCGTGCAGCGCGACTGGCTGGGCTGGATCGATGTGCGCGGCATCAGCCTCAACAACAACACCCCTGGCGCTGACCTCAGCGGCAATCAGCTTAACGTCACAGCGGGCCTGACCCGCAAGCTGACACCGGATTTTCTGATTGGCGGCTTCGCAGGATATGAGCATCTCGACTTCAATTCCGACGCGCTGAACAGCCGCTTGAAGGGCGACGGCTGGACAGCTGGCGGCTATCTTGGCTGGCGGCTCACACAAAGCCTGCGCTTCGACATGACGCTGGCGCGCTCCGGCATCGCCTACAACGATATCTCCGGAATGGCGGCAGCCACATTCCCCGGCGATCGCTGGATAGCCTCGGGCGGCTTGACCGGCACCTATCACCTCCAGGCCCTGGTGCTGCAACCTTCGGCAAAAGTGTACGCGCTGTGGGAACATGACGGCGCCTACACCGACAGCCTCGGCATCGCGCAACCCATCAACAACTTCTCCACCGGCCGCGCCAGCGCCGGCACCAAGGTCAGCTATCCCTTGGAGTGGACATCTGCGATTGCGCTCGGGCCTTATGCCGGCGTCTACGGCGATTACTACTTCACCGGCAATAACGCGACGGTGGCGGGCGTTCCGACGCCGGCCTTGCTTCTGCAGGGCTGGTCGGCCCGCCTTTTGGCCGGCCTCGACATGAAATTTAGGAATGGCGGTGTAATCAGTGTCGGCGGCGAACTCGGCGGCCTCGGCAGCAACAGCAACACCACGATCTGGACCTACAAGGCGCGGGGCTCGGTGCCGTTCTAAAGAGTGCAGTGTGACAATCGCAGACGGCAGCCCGACTTCCGCTTCGGGTCCAGCCTCGGAAGTATCGGCGTTTGAAGGTCAAGTCCGCTCTACCCCGATGAACGGATATCTCAGGCCGAGTCGACTGGTCCGTTTCGTGCCAGGAGCCGGCTTCAACGCACCTATTCGATCACGTCGCCGATCTTCCATTCGACGACTTGATAAATTATCCAATATCGCGAAGATTGCCGTGAACAGCAATTGACGATGGAGAATCCCGGTGCGGAAAGACCTACTCGTGGCGCTGGCGCTGGCAACCCTTCTTTCAGGCCACGCAACCGCGATAGCGGACGAACTCACAGGCACGCTCGCGAAGGTGAAGGAACTCGGATATATCACCATCGGGCACCGCGAGGCGTCGGTGCCGTTCTCCTACCTCGACGACAAGCGGCAGCCGGTCGGCTTCGCCATCGACATCTGCGCCAAGATCGTCGACGCGGTGAAACGCGAATTGAAGCTGGACAAACTCGAAGTGCGGTATCAGCTGGTGACGGCTTCGACGCGCATTCCGCTATTGGCCAACGGCACGATCGACCTCGAATGCGGCAACACCACCAACAACGCCGAGCGGCAACAGCAGGTCTGGTACACCAATACGCATTTTCTGACGGCGAGCCGTTTCGTCTCGAAGGTCGAATCGAAGATCGG
>DATNMT010000369.1:0-5357 GCA_035602495.1 Bradyrhizobium sp. | reverse complement strand
GATGATGTCCTGTTTCTTGATGTGCTCGGCGGTCAGCGCCGCCTGCTTGGCCTGATACTCTTTCGACATTTCCTTGGCGTAGCCGCCGGCGGTTTCCGCCTGCTTGAATTCCTCGTCCTCGACCGCGAGGAATTTGGCGCCCAGGCTCTCGACCTGTTCCTTCACCGCCGGCCGCACGTCGGTCGCGGTGACCACGGCGCCAAGCCGGCGCGCGGTCGCGATCGCCTGCAGCCCGGCGACGCCGACGCCCATCACGAACACCTTCGCCGCCGGAACGGTGCCGGCAGCCGTCATCATCATTGGAAAGGCGCGGCCGAAGGCTTCGGCCGCCTCGATCACCGCGCGGTAGCCGGCGAGATTGGCCTGGCTCGACAGTACGTCCATCGCCTGCGCGCGGGTGATGCGCGGCATCAGTTCCATCGCGAATGCGGAAATGCCGGCCTCCGCCATCGCCTTCAGCGCGGCGTCGTTGCCATAGGGGTCCATGATGGCGATCACCAGCGCGCCGCGCTTGTAATTGGCAAGCTCGCTGGCCTCGGGCCGCTTCACCTTGATGACGATGTCGGCGTCTTTCAGCGCGTCGGCGCTGACGGCGGCGCCGGCGGCGACGAATTCCGAATCCGGCAGGCCCGACTTGATTCCCGCGCCGGGCTCGACCGCGACGTCGACGCCCAACGCCTTGTATTTCTTGATCGTGTCGGGCGAAGCTGCGACCCGCGGCTCGGAGGGATCGATTTCCTTGGCGACGGCAATCTTCATAAGGCCTCCGGCGGCGCGAGGTAGACGCGCAGACTAGCGTTTCTCCCGCAGAGATCGATACCGGTTTCATGACCGGAATGCGTGCTGTTTCTTTGATCGCGCCGCGGCGTTGCCGCGCGACGAACGATGCGGTCAGGTCAGGAAAATCGCCATCATGGCGAGGATGAAGACGACGGCGGCGGTGCCGTATTTCACCAGCATGATGAAGCCTTCATAGGTCTGCTCATGCGCCGGGTAGTCGTTGCCGTCAGCGGTCGTGTAGGCCACTTCGTTATGCTCAGCCATCGGGGTCTCCGGTCCATGTTCGTCTCGCCGTCGAATTACCGCAAAGATTGCGGGAGAGCAACGGCGATGGGGCTTTTGTACGCCTGCGGCAGTCGCGCGCGACTAGCGGGCCTCGGGCGGCCAATTGTCCCTGATCCAGCGGGCCAGGCTCTCCTCGCTGACCTCGCCCGCGGCGACGGAGAGGATGATAGTGGTCGCTTGCGCGGGGCCGGGCCCGAAGGCCACTCCATTCTTGTGGAGGAACGCCATCATGGCCATGAAGGCGATGCGCTTGTTGCCATCGACGAAGGCGTGATTCTTCGCCAGCCCAAATGCATAGGCTGCCGCAAGCTCGGCCAAGCCCGACTGTTCATAACGCCACTTGTTGATCGGACGTTCAAGTGCGGATCGCAGCATGCCCTCGTCGCGCAAGCCAGGTGCTCCGCCGAAACGACGCAGTTGGCGACTATGGATTGCAATGGCCTGCTCATAGGTGATCCACTGCGGCTCTTTCGGCTCGCTCATTTGTAATGCGCCGCCTACTTGGCAAGCGCCGCGAGCGTGTCCCGGTACTTGTCCATAATCCGGTCCGCGATCTCCATCGTCTTCTCGAAGTCGGGATCGTAGGGCATGGCCTGAAATCCGCCTCCGGCGAGTTCGGTAATGTGCAGTTCCTGGCCCCGCTTGAGGTCAAGCCGCTGCATCAATTCACGCGGCAACAGCAGGCCGTCGGAATTGCCGATCTTCTTGATTTCGATTTTCACGATCAGTTCTCCTCATACGCAAACAGCAATGCCAAAGGGCATGTTATACATATGTATAACATGCCCTTTGGCCACGTTCAACGCCTGTAGTACAAACTATTTAACCCATCCCCTCCAGTTCATCGATCATGCCGGCGATCACCGACAGCCCGCCGTCCCAGAATTTGGGGTCCTTGGCATCCAGCCCGAACGGTTTCAGCAGCTCGGAATAATGTTTGGTGCCGCCGGCCGAGAGCATCGCCAGGTAGCGCTCGGCAAAGCCCCCTTGAGCGTTTTCGTAGACCGCGTAGAGCGAGTTCACCAGGCAATCGCCGAACGCATAGGCGTAGACGTAGAACGGCGAATGAATGAAGTGCGGAATGTACATCCAGAAATTCTCGTAGCCCGGCCGGATGTCGATCGCCGGCCCCAGGCTCTCGCTCTGCACGCTGAGCCAGATTTCGCCGATCCGCTCCGCGGTCAGTTCGCCGTTCTTCCGTTCGGTATGGATCTTTCGCTCGAACGTGTAGAATGCGATCTGGCGCACCACGGTGTTGATCATGTCCTCGACCTTGCCGGCGAGCAGCGCCTGACGCGCTTTGGCGCTCCTGGTCTGCGCCAACAGCCGCTTGAAGGTCAGCATTTCGCCGAACACGCTTGCGGTCTCCGCGAGCGTCAGCGGCGTCGGTGCCATCAGCGCTCCATTCCTGGCCGCCAGCACCTGATGCACGCCATGGCCGAGCTCATGGGCGAGTGTCATCACGTCGCGCGGCTTGCCCTGATAATTCATCAGCACATAAGGATGCGCCGACGGCGTGGTGGGATGCGAGAACGCGCCCGGCGCCTTGCCGGGCCGCACCGGGGCATCGATCCAGCGACGGGTAAAGAATTGCTCGGCGATATCAGCCATTTCCGGCGAGAAGCCGCGATAGGCGGTCAGCACCATGTTGCGGGCGTCGGGCCACGCGATGGTTCCGGTGGCGGCGAACGGCAGCGGCGCGTTGCGGTCCCAATGCGCGAGCTTTTTCTGCTTAAACCAGCCTGCTTTCAGCCGGTAATAACGATGCGACAGCTTCGGATAGGCGGCACGCACCGAGGCGACCAGCGCATCCACGACTTCGCGCTCGACGCGATTGGCAAGATGGCGCGAATCCGCGACATCGGCAAAGCCGCGCCAGCGATCGGAAATCTCCTTGTCCTTGGCAAGGGTATTGGTGATCAGCGCGAAGGTGCGCTCGTTGGCTTTGAAAGTCTTCGCCAGCGCCTGGCCCGCGGCCTTGCGCTGTTGCGGTGCGCGATCCTGCAGCAGGGTCAACGTCGGCTCGATGGCGAGCTCCTTGGCCCCGACCTTGAAGCGCAGGCCGGAGATGGTCTGGTCGAACAGCCGATTCCAGGCGGCGTAGCCGCTCTGGGATTTCTCATGGAACAGCTGCTCGACCCGATCCTCGAGCTGATACGGTTTTTCCTTGCGCAGATCCTCGATCCAGGGACGGTAATGCGCCAGCTCCGGCGTCTGCATCGCGCGCTCGATCACGGCATCGTCGATCCGATTGAGCTCGAGCGGGAAGAACAGAAGGTGCACCGACGCATTGGTCAGCCGCTCGGAGACGTCGCCGTAGAATTTGGAGATGACCGGGTCGACGCTGTCGCCGGCATGAACCAGGCCGGCATAGGAGCCGAGGCGTCCGGCGAGGTCGTCGATCGCCTCGTAACGCCGGACCGCCTCGGCAAGCCATGCGCCGCCGCCCTCGGCTGCCGTCCGTTCCGCGAGCTTGCCTTTATAGTCGGTCTCAAACGCGACGCATTCGGCATCCATCCTGGTCAGGTCGCGCGCCACTTCCGGCGCGTCGATCCCTGAATAGAGGTCGGCCAGATTCCATTCCGGCAGTTTTGCAAGCCCGGGTTTGGCGGCGGATTTCCTGGCTGTTTTGCTGGCGGCTGGTTTGCGTTGGACGGCGGGTTTGCGGAGAGCGGATATGGAGCGCGAGGTCATCTTGTTCGGAACCTGGGTTCAACCGGAACGGCTAAGGGTGCGAAGCGACAGCGGGACGGCAAGGTTTAAGAGGGCGTTAATCGGCATCGGCGAAAGTGCCCCGATTCGAGACAGATAGTTGTAGCGCGCGGGGAAAGCCATGGCTGCCAGCATTTTGATCGCCGACGACGATGCGGTGGCCCGCCGCCTGGTCGAGAACATGGTGCAGAAATGCGGCTATGAGACCATCGTGGTCGACAGCGGCGACGCCGCCATCGCCGCGCTGACCGCCCCGGACGCGCCGGTGATCGATGCCGTGGTGCTCGATCTCGTGATGCCCGGCCTCGACGGCATGGGGGTGCTGGCCAAAATCCGCGACGCCGGCCTCAACATCCCCGTCATCGTGCAGACGGCGCATGGCGGCATCGACAATGTGGTGTCGGCGATGCGCGCCGGCGCCCAGGATTTCGTCGTCAAGCCCGTCGGCATGGAGCGGCTGCAGGTCAGCTTGCGCAACGCGCTCAACGCCAGCGCGCTGAAGGGCGAGCTGCAGCGCATCCGTCACAGTCGCGAGGGACGCCTGACCTTCGCCGACATCATCACCCGCAGCGAGACCATGGCAGGCGTGCTGCGCACCGCGCAAAAGGCCGCCGCCTCCACGATCCCGGTACTGGTGGAAGGCGAATCCGGCGTCGGCAAGGAACTGTTCGCGCGTGCCATCCATGGCTCAGGCGAACGCAAGGCAAAACCCTTCGTCGCCGTCAATTGCGGCGCGATCCCCGACAATCTCGTGGAGTCGATCCTGTTCGGCCACGAGAAGGGCGCCTTCACCGGCGCCACCGAACGCCACATGGGCAAGTTCGTCGAAGCCCACGGCGGCACGCTGTTCCTCGACGAAGTCTCGGAATTGCCTCTTGCTGCGCAGGTGAAGCTGTTGCGGGCGCTGCAGGAAGGCGCGGTCGAAGCGGTCGGCGGACGCAAGCCCGTCAAGGTCGACGTTCGCATCATCTCCGCGACCAACCGCAAGCTGCTCGACCGCGTCAAGGGCGGCCAATTCCGCGAAGACCTGTTCTATCGCCTGCACGTGTTGCCGTTGACGATCCCGCCCTTGCGGATGCGCCGCGAAGACATCCCGCATCTCTTGCGGCATTTCCTGGCGCGGTTCTGCGCCGAGGAAAACCGCCCCATCACCGGCATCAGCGGCGAAGCGATGGCGCATCTGTCGCAACTGGAGTGGCCTGGCAACATCCGGCAGCTCGAGAACGCGGTCTATCGCGCCGTGGTCATGAGCGACCATGACCAGCTCGGGCTTGCCGATTTTCCGCAAGCTGCCGCGCAACCCCAGGCCTTGCCGGAGGCGCATCACCCGGCCGAACCGCTTGTCGTCGGCGCGGGGCCTCATTCTACCGTGCCGACGATGATTTCGGGTAACGAGATACCTATCGCTCCGCTGCCATCGGCCGGGACCCTGGCCATGCTGACGAACGCCGGAGAGATGCGGCCGCTGGAGGAACTGGAGAGCGAGATCATCCGCTTTGCCATCTCGCATTATCGCGGGCAAATGTCCGAGGTCGCGCGGCGATTGAAAATCGGCCGCTCGACGCTTTACCGCAAGCTCG
>DATNMT010000368.1:0-2990 GCA_035602495.1 Bradyrhizobium sp. | reverse complement strand
GGTCCGCTGCATCCGCAGCTGATTGCCCGCGTGGCGAGCGAACTCGCAAGCGAAGACGCCATCTTCACCTGCGACGTTGGCCTGCCGACGGTGTGGGCGGCGCGATATCTCGCCATGAATGGCCGGCGGCGTCTGGTCGGCTCGTTCTGGCACGGCTCAATGGCGAATGCGATGGCGCAGGCCATTGGCGCTCAAGCCGCTTTCCCGCGACGCCAGGTGATCTCGCTGTCCGGCGACGGCGGATTCACCATGCTGATGGGCGATCTTTTGAGCCTGTCGCAACTCAAACTCCCCGTGAAGGTGATCGTGTTCAACAATGGTGCGCTTGGCTTCATCGAGCTCGAACAGAAGTCGACCGGCTTTCTCGACACCGGAACCGAGCTTGTCAATCCGAACTTCGCGGCCATGGCCGAGGCCATCGGCATCAAGGGCGTGCGCATCGAGGATCCGGCGGAGGTGCAAGAGAAGCTCGCCGAGGCCCTGGCCCATCCCGGTCCGGTGCTGATCGATGCGGTCGTCAATCGCATGGAGCTGGCGATGCCGCCGAAAGTAACCGCCGAGATGGCGAAGGGTTTTACACTTTACATGCTCAAGGCCGTTCTCAACGGGCGTGCTGACGAGGTCGTCGAGCTCGCCCGATCCAATCTGCTGCGGTAACTGAGAGATTTGGATTCAGAACAGGAAAAGAGCCAAGCGTCTGCCCTTGCATCCGAACTACATTGGCAGGGCTGCTGACTGGGGACGCGCCGACCTGGCCACGCACCCGGAGGCCAAACGATCCCGCAGGCAGGGCCCTGAGAGGTTGACCCGGATCGGTTGGGCGCAAACGCCAACATCCCGCTGGCAACGTGCCCGCTATCCTGTAAGCTTCCGCTGGACTGGCCGGTCCGTCGTGCCCGGCCGACCGCAACAAAAAACGCCAGCTTTGGAGGATCGTCCATGTCAGCTCCCAGGAGCCGCGTCTCGTTCAGTCGCCGCACGCTGCTGCGTGCGGGCGCAGGCCTGGCCGGCATTCTCGCCACCGGCCGCGCGCCCGCCTTTGCGCAAACCCAGCCCAAGAAACTCGTCTTCGCCCACATCAACGCCATTCCCGAATCGGCCGCGGTCGCGTTCGACTGGATGGCGAAGGAGGCGACCTTGCAATCGAAGGGCGCGCTCGACGTGCAGTTCTTCGGCAAGACCCTGATCCCGCAGGAGCTCGAGATCATGAACGCGGTCAAGTCCGGCAGCGTCGCGATGGGCAGCCCCGCGGGCGCCGCGGCGACGGTGTTTCCGGAAATGGGCGCGCTCCTGGTGCCCTATCTCGTGAAGGATTACGCCTCGGCCTACGCCATGCTCAACGGGCGGATCGGCGACAAGCTCTCGAAGCAGATCGAGGACAGTTACAAGCTCAAGGTGCTCTGCTATTTCGACTACGGCTTCCGACATTTCTGGACCGCGAAGAAGCCGATCGTCGAGCCGAAGGACCTGCGCGGTGCGAAGATCCGCGTGCAGCAGGCCAAGGTGTTCGGCGACACCATCAACGGGCTCGGCGGCAACGCGGTGCCGATGGCGTGGGGCGAGGTGATCACCGCGGCCAAACAGGGCGTGATCGACGGCGGCGACCTGCCGATCGTCAACATGAAGGCGCTGAAGATCTACGAGGTGTCGAAATATGCCTCGATGACCTATCACAATTACGGCCCGACCAATGCTGTGATGAACCTCGACATCTGGAACGGGCTCGCCCCCGAGCACCAGAAGCTGATCATGGATCTGTCGCGCGCCGCGCAGGAAAAAATCCGCGAGGCGACCGAGTCGGTCGACAATTTCGCCAGGGCCAAAGCCGAGCTGGAGCCGTTCGGCATGACCGTGGTCGAAGCCGACGTCGACGCCTTCCGCAAGGTGGCGCAGGCGAAAATCTGGCCAGCTTATAAGGGCCAGTACGGCGCGCTGTGGGACGAGATCGAAGGCTTCAAGGTCTGACGCAAGCCAAGGGGCCGGAGCCAAAGCTCCGGCCCTTTTTTCCCGCCCCATCCGTCTTCCGGAATCCACCCGCGCATGCTGCGTATCCTCTCAGCCGTCCCGAAGATCACGGTCACGGCGCTGATCATCCTTGCCATCGTCAATCTCCTGGTCGGCGTGATCCTGCGTTATTTCGTCGGCGCCATCACCGATTGGCTCGACGTCGATCCGGTGCCGTTCACCTGGGTCGAGGAAGTCGGCGAGCTCTCGCTGGCCTGGCTGACGCTGATTGGGGCTGCGATCGGCATCCAGTCGCGCGCCCATTTCACGCTCGCGGTGTTCGTGCATCGGCTGCCGCCAGCCGCGCAGCTCTGGATTCACCGCTTTAACCACGCGCTGATTGCCGGCGTCGGCGGACTCGCCGCCTGGTACGGGCTGAAACTTTGCCTGCTCAACCGCACGCTGACCACGCCGGGCCTGCAGATCAATCTGGCCTGGCTCTACGCCTCCTGCGTGGTCGGCGGCATCCTGATCGCCGTCTACGGGCTCGCCGTCATGATCGCCCCGCTGCCGCATGGCGAGCCCCAGCACTGAGGCGGAACGGTCATGCTGCTTGCAACGGTCGGCATCGTTTTCGCGGCGCTGGTCCTGCTCTCGATGCCGATCGTGTTCGCGCTGGCCGTCGCCGGTGTCGCCGGCCTGTGGATCGGCGGCTATCCGATGCAGCAGCTTGCCTCGGCGCTGGTGTCGGGATCGCAGAGCTGGGTGCTGCTGGCGATACCCGCCTTCGTGTTCGCCGGCAATCTGATGGAACGCTGCGGCATGAGCCACGCGCTGGTCGAGCTGGCACGCGCGCTGATCGGCTGGGTCAAGGGCGGGCTCGGCATGTCCGTGATCGTGGTGGCGTATTTCTTCTCCGACATCTGCGGATCGAAAATGGCGGAAGTCTCGGCGCTCGGCTCGGCGCTGATGCCGCCGCTGACCAGGGCCGGCTACGACCGGCGCGATTCGGCGTCGCTGATCGCCGCCGGCACCGCGATGGGCAT
>DATNMT010000362.1:0-16752 GCA_035602495.1 Bradyrhizobium sp. | reverse complement strand
CGTGTGGTCCTGACACCCCGACGCTGGTGTCAAGTTTGCGCTAAGGCGCGCTGATGACGGTGGCCAAAAAGCCCGGGCACCGGGGAGAGCACGGAGTAACCCGTAAACCATTGCGTGGGGAATGCCGGGTGATTCCGGTGTGACCTGACTAACGCGTGTGCGCTTTGCTACTACCATTGCACACGCGGCTATTGGGCGCATCGGGCGCCCGGCATTCCCTGCGCCCTCTGTTTGGAGAGGGCGGGACGTAAAAGCAAAACTCGCGCGAAACCATGCGGCGAGATCGCGAAATTGTGTCTCAACGTCATTGCCCAGCGTCAACATTAGCGGCATCCTCACCGAAAATCCGGACGCCCGCCAGGGCGCCACAAGAACGATCAGGGCAGGGGAACGCCTCATGAGGTCACGGCGGATCGGTGCAATCATGGTCGCGTGGCTGGCGTTGCTTGCCGCAACCGGCCCATCATCCGCGCAGGACAGTTTCCCCAATCACCCCGTGCGCATCGTCATTCCCTACTCAGCCGGCAGCGTGGCCGACGTGTTCGCGCGCATCGTCGGCCAGAACATGGCGACACAGTGGAACGGCTCGATCATCAATGAAATCAAATCCGGCGCCAATGGCTCGATTGCCGCCGAGGAAGTCGCGCGCGCGGCGCCCGACGGATACACCTGGCTGTTGGTGACGGCATACTTCGCCTCCAGCCCCTCGCTGTACAACAATTTGCGCTGGGATCCAGAGCGCGACTTCATTCCGGTCGGGCAAATCTGCCGGGCGCCGAACTTCTTCGTTGTCCCGACCTCGCTGCCGGTGAAGAACGTGGCCGAATTCATCGCACTGGCGAAGGCAAAGCCGGGCGCGCTGAACTACGGCCACCCCGGCAAGGGTTCGACCGGGCATCTTGGATTTGAGCTGTTCAAGCGGCTGGCCGGGATCGACGTCACCGGCGTCGGCTATCGCGGCTATCCGCAGATGCTGCCGGATATCGCCACCGGCCTGATCACATCGACCTTTCTGTCCGCCAACCTGGCGCTGGCGCAGGTGCAAAGCGGTTCGATCCGGATCATCGGGGCGATCAGCGAAGGCCGCTCGAAATATTTCCCCGACGTGCCGACGCTCGCCGAGCAGGGTTTTGCCGAGGCGCAGGTGACGCCGTGGTTCGGCATCGTGGTGCCGAAGGCAACGCCGGAGCCGGTCGTGGATCGGATCGGCAAGGCGCTCGAGGCAGCCCTTGCCACGCCGGACCTGCGCGAGAAACTCGACCTTGCCGGATGCGAGCCGAGGAGCGCGCCGCGGGGGCAATTCGCCGACATCATCAAGTCCGACGTCGCGCTCTGGGCCCGGGTGGTCAGGGACGCCGGCATCACGGCGGATTGAGGTCAAAGCCGGTCACACCGAGGTCAGGACAGCCCCTTGCGCGGCGGGCGCCGCGGTACCGGCGCATGGCTGGCAGGCTCCCCTTAGGGCCGATTCCAGCATATAAACAGGGACTGCGGAGGCGGTCACGATACCCATGCCCCTTGCCGACATCGTCCGACGGATACGGTCGTTCTCGCTTTCGATCGGTCAGCTGACCTTTGCCAGTTTTATGCTGCTGCTGGCGATGATCGTGATGACCAGCGTCGCCAGCGTGGTCGCCATCCGCCACATCGATGCGACTTTCGCCGAACTGCAGCGGCTGCAGGGCGTCGGAGACCTCGCCGAGCAGATCGACCGGCGCATGAACGAACTGCGGCTGGCGGCCCGCGATTTCGTTACCGATCCCGACGCCAAATCCGATCGGGTCGGCGAGGCCGCTTCCGCCCTGAGCGCGCTTCTGAAGAAGACGCGGCTGGAGCTCGCCCCCGAGCAGCAGGAAATGATCGACGGCGTCGCGGCGCGGCTGCAGAATTACCGCGCCGGCATCGAGCGGGTCACCGCGCTGATTGCGCGCCGCGCCGAGCTGGTTGCGGCACTGCCGCCGGTGCGCGAGCGGTTCGAGCAGGCGATCGCCGAAGTGCCGGATCGGGGAACGGCGCGTAACCTGTTCCAGACCCAGAACCGGATTGCCGAGGCCTTGCTGGCGCACGATCCCGCGGGCGCCGAGCAAGCGGCCCGGAAGATGCGGTCCCTGACGATCAACGAACCCGCGCTGCGCGGCGCGGTCGACGCCTATGCCGACGCGATCATCGCGCTGTCGGGGACCGAAGCCGACATCGCCGACGTCGACAAGGAAGTGCTCGGCATCGAGGGCCGCCAGATCGGACTTGTCACCGATTTGCTGCGCAACGTCAGCGCCAGCCGGGGTCGCCTTTTGTCCGACGGCTTCGCCCGAACGCTTGCCCACGACAAGTGGCAAAGCATCCTGCTGGGAATGTCGGGTGCTCTGATCGGACTTGCCGCCGCGCTGTTCGTGGTGCGCCGGACCGTCCGCCCGCTCAAGGCCATCGCAGGCGCGATCCGTTCGCTCGCCGGCGGCGAGAAGCATACCTCGATTCCCTCGACGGACGTTGACAACGAGATCGGCGACATCGCGCGTGCCGCCGAAGTTTTTCGCCGCACCCTGGTCGACGCCGATGCCGCGCGCGAGGCAGCCGTCCGTGCGTTGGCCGAACAGCGACTGGCCGAGGAGAGCTATCGCAAGCTGTTCGAAGGCTCGGTCGACGGGATCTATGTGACCACGCCCGCCGGCGCGCTGCTCAACGCCAATCCGGCGCTGGCGCGGATAATGGGATACGACACGCCGGCAGAGCTGATCCGCGGCATCGGCGATATCACCGAGAGCATCTATGTTCACCCCGAGGCGCGCGCCGAATACCAGCGGCTGATGCGGCGCGACGGCATGGTGCGCGAGTTCGAATATCAGGTGCGGCAGCGCGGCGGCGCCGTGCTCTGGCTGTCCGACAGCGCCACCATCGTGCGCGACGAGAAAGGCGAGATCGTCCGCTATGAAGGCACGGTGCGCGACATTACCGATCAGAAGCGCGCCGAGGACGCGATCGCCGAGGGCAGGCGGCTTTTGCAGCAGGTGATCGACACCGTGCCGGCGGTGATCAACGTCAAGGACAAGCAGCTCCGCTATCTCCTGATGAACCGTTACATGGCCGGCATATTCGGCATCGAGCCGGCCGACGCCATCGGCCGCACCACCACCGACCTGATGTCGCGCTATGGCGCGAAAAAGACCGACGAGAACGACAAGCGGGTGCTGGCGGCGGGCAGGGAGCTCGGCTTCTACGAGGAGGAGTATCTGGATTCTTCCGGAAATCTGCGGCAATGGCTGGTCAACAAGCTGCCGCTGCTCGACGCCGACGGCGAGATCGAGAGCATCGTCACCGTCGCGCTCGACATCGGCGAGCGCAAGCGCGGCGAGTTGGAGATGCGCAAGGCCAAGGATGCCGCCGAAGCGGCGTTGCGCAACTTGCGGGAAACCCAGAATTCGCTGATCGAGGCGGAAAAGCTCGCGGCATTGGGGCGGCTGGTGGCGGGCGTCGCCCACGAGGTCAACAACCCCGTCGGCATCAGCCTGACGGTGGCCTCGTCGCTGGAGCGCAAGACCGCGCTGTTCGCGGCCGAGGTCGAGCGCGGCAATCTGAAACGCTCCGCCCTGGCCGAATTTCTCGAAACCAGCCGCGATGCGTCGTCGCAACTGGTGGCCAATCTCAACCGCGCCGCCGAACTGATCACCTCGTTCAAGCAGGTCGCCGCCGATCGCAACTACTCCGATCAGCGCGTGTTCGATCTCGGCGACCTGACCGAGCAGGTGGTGATGAGCCTGCGGCCGGGGCTTCGCAAGCACAATCTGACGCTGACCGTCGACTGCCAGCCGAATCTCACCATGAACTCCTACCCCGGCCCTTATGGACAGGTGCTCACCAACCTGTTCCTCAACGCGGTGGCGCACGCGTTTCCGGACGGCAAGCCCGGCGCGGTCGATATCCAGGTGCGGGAATCCGGCAAGGACAACGTCGAGATCATTTTTTCCGACAATGGCTGCGGGATGTCGCTCGACGTCCGGCGCCGCGCTTTCGATCCGTTCTTCACGACGCGCCGCGACCAGGGCGGCACCGGGCTCGGCCTGCACATCGTCTACTCCATCGTGACCAACCGCCTCGGCGGCCGGCTCGACCTCGATTCCGAGCCGGGCGGCGGCACGCGGATTCAGATCATCCTGCCCCGCGTGGCGCCGATGGAGCAGGCGCCTGAGTCGTCGAATCAAGCGCGCAGGAGACCCTCAGATGCAGACGCCGCCGCTGAATGATCCGGGATCGCCGCCGTCGCTGACCGATTGCCCAAAATGCGCAAGGGAGATGCGGCTGGTGGAGCGAAGCTCGATGTCGGGCGACGACATGCGGACTTACCGCTGCGACGATTGCCAAAAGGAGCACATCGTGAACTTCGGCACCGCGCTGTGGAAAATCCTGTCCGACGCGCGCAAACGCGAGGAATGACCGGCGCCATCAATGAAGCGCGCAGTGCTAATCGACGTCGGCCAGTTTGCGCAACGTCGCCCTGAAGATCTGGCTGGCCTTGCCGACCAATGCGGTGCCGTCCATGACGGCGGCGGTGTCGGTGAAGGTGCCGGAGACGCCGATGCCGACCGGGCTCGGCCCGCCGAACAGCGGATTGGCGTCGGGACTCGAGGTATGACGCTGCACCAGCACCTCGCCCTTGAAGGTATCGCCCCTGGTCGAATAGCTGCCGGTGTAAAACAGATAGGCGTCGCCGCCAAGGATCCGGCCGTCGCGGAACACGATCACGCCGCTGCCCTTGCCGACGCGGCCATCCTGCAGGCTGACGTGGATCGAATACAGACCGTTCTTCATGGCGTGGCCGGTTGCGGCATCCGTCACGGCGGGGCCAGCATATGTTATGCCAAGGCGCGGCACGCAGCGTCAACGCGGCAGGTTGACCGCGCAGACGGCGCCCGGCCGCGAGCGTGTTGCCACGGTATAGGCGATTCGGCGCGGATGCCACAATCTTGGCACGCGAAATGCTTGGCTATCCGCAGCCGGTGAATGCTGGAGCAGGAGACAGGTGAGCAGGATCTATTCCGGCGGCGATGCGCCGCATCTATTCAACGACGACGGCGACCAGGACCGCGACAGCCCGGAGAATTTGCAAGGCCGCAGTGCGCGGCGATCGAAGACGCTGCTGACGATCGGTGTTACGGTGCTGTTGCTTGGGCTGGCTTCCCAGCTCGGCCATGCCCGCGACCGCGGCCAATTTGCCAATTCAAATCCCGAAATAAAGCAGTGGTTCGAGGGCCTGCACAGCGGCAAGGGCCCGTGTTGTTCGGACGCCGACGGCACCGCCATTTCCGACGCGGACTGGGAAAGCAAGGACGGCCACTATCGGGTGCGCGTCCCGCGTTACGGCTACCTGATCGGCGGCCAGCAGCAGGAACTGGTTTGGGTCGACGTGCCGGAAGAGGCGGTGATCACCGAGCCAAACCGGGTGGGACGTACCATGGTGTGGCCGATCTACGGCTATCTCGGCTTGACCATCCGCTGCTTCATGCCGGGCAGCATGACCTAGCCGGCCTCACGCATACTTCTTGTCGCGCTCCAACAGCTCGACCGAGATGCCCTGCGGCCCGCGGATGAAGCAGATGCGCACGCCGGGCCTGATCGTCGTCGGCTCCCGGGTGAACTCGACCCCCTTGGCCTTGATCTCGGCGGCCACCGCATCGATGTCCTTCACCGTGAGCCCGAAATGATCGAGCCCCTGGTAGGGCGTGACCGGCGGGGTGTTGACGCCGTCGCCCGCCGTCACCGGCGCGATGAACACATTGGCGCCGCCGAGCTTGACGTCGATCCGGCCGGGGCCGCGGATGATGGTGCCGCCGAGAATATCCTCAAGCCAGGCCGCGGTCGCCTCCGGGTCGGGGCTGCGCAAGTGGACGTGATCCCAGGTGACGATCGGCATTGTCGCTTCTCCCGTTGGCTTGTTGGGCGTCGCCAGACGCCGGCATTGGCCGCGACAAGGGGCGGCCGAGAGATTTTAGCGGTCGCCTTCCGGCATGACCATCCCCATGATCCTCGGCGGACCGGCGCGGCATCCCAATATTGTTACGTTTGGATGCAACTATTTCCGCGTCCGTCGATTGTTCGAGCTGCGGCGGAAACTGCGCAATCGGTTACGGGCTTGCTGGATGTGCGGTGCAGCAGGCGAACCCCGTATTGCCGCATGTCGGTGCATGACCATGAGCAAAGGGTTTTCTGGCATCGAATTGACAGGGCCCGCCAGCACGGGCGGCGGGTTTTCAGGTTGGCCGGGGAAATCGGCGAACAATCATCTGAGATCGGGACTCGTCTGGCTGCCGATCGCCCTGATCGCAGGCTTTGGCGCGTGGATGCTGGTGTCCGGTTATGCCAGCAAACCCGCCGAAGGCGAACCGGTGCGGCCGATGCCGGTGGTCGCGACTGAGCCCGCGCCATCGGCGGCCGCCGCCCCGACGGCTTCAATAGCCGTATCCGATCCGCCGAGCGTCACCGGCGAAGCGATCGTGCCGGAGGAGGCCACCCCAATCGACCGGCTGAAGATTTCGTCGCAGTCCTGGCGAAGGGGCGGGCTGGGGTCGAAGGCCCTGATCACGTTCACGCTCCGCAACAGCAACGACTACGCGGTCAAGGACATCGAGATCGCCTGCGCCTTCAGCCGCAGGGACGGCCGCCATTTGACCGACCGCAGCCGCATGATTCACGACATCGTCAATACGAAAAGCCGGAAGACGTTTGCCGGCGTCCATGTTGGTTTTGTGAATATCAATGCCAGCAAGGCGAAATGTTCGCTGGTGGCCGCCAGCCACATCTAGTCGGCACGCCAAAGTAACGCGGTGGTAACTTCGTCGTTACGTCGCCGGCGCAGCGCTAGGAACCATTCGCGCGATCCCTAGTTAATCATTTGATCCTGCGCGTTCGCGCGGATGGAGCGACGCTGAAATGCCCCTGGCGCGATATTTCCTGTTTGTCGGCGGTGTTTTGCTGGCGCTGTTGTTCCTCTCGGACGCGTATTTGCCGAAATTGCCGGCTGCGGAGAGGGCGGACACTGACTTGCCCGTTATCCGGATTCATTCGGACCGCAAATGGCCCGAGCGGGTTGTGTTCGACACCAGCCGGCCGATCGTTGCTGCCGCGGCGACCGCGGCTGCCATGCCGGCGGCCGTCGCCGACCTCTCGGCCAAGGCGCGGGTGCGCGAGGCATTTGCGCAGCTGGCGCCGCCGCCGGAAGCGCAGCGCCAGCCGCCGGATCAGAAGCAGGCACAGCTATCCGCTCCAACCAAGCCTGACCCGAAGCCGCACAAGCGCAAAATCGCAAAACGGCGCCCAGCACCGCCGGTCATGCTGGTGGCGCAGCAACCGCAATTCGGCTTTTTCGGCAACAACACCTGGTGAGCGGGTTCCTGGCGGTTGAATGAGCCGTCAGTGCCGTGCCCGGGACGCCCTCAGCAGCCGCGGCAGATGCTCTTGATCTGCTTGTTCAACAGCTGGTCATGCTCATCCGATGCCGCCTTGGTGTAGGCGTCGTTGGCGTGGCGGCGGTCGCCGGCCAATGACGTGCCATGCATGCCGTGGCCGCCAAGGCCGCGGCCGAATCCATGGCCGCCCCGCGCGTCAGCCGCGAGCACCGACGCGGCCAGCAGCGCCGCGCCCAGCCCGGCCACGATCACGGCCGTCGCCACCACGCGACCGACTTCGCGCCATTTCTGCCGCTGAACTATTCAAAGATAATAGCGCCGGCCAAGGCGGAATCGAGGCAACCACATCACGTTAATCTTTTTGGCAAAGCCGCTGTAATGCGAACGGCCATCGGGCTTTGATCTTGCGCAATGCTGCGCGCCGAGGTCACCGAGTCTTATCGAGATGCAACGCGCCGCTTTCGTCCACAAAAACGGCAACACGGCTTGTCGGTGGCGCACGCGAGCCATCGCTTGGGTCTGGCGGAAATCGATCATCGTAGAAAATCGAGGCGTTTGTTATCGAGGAACCGTCTCAAATCATCCCTTGCGTTCCGGCTTGTAACGCGTTACGCTGTAACGCGTTACGGACGAAGGAGACCCAAATGACGCGGCCCGCCGAAAGGATGAAAATGATGCGGCAGCGAAGGCGCGTACGCGGTCTGCGCGAGCTGCGTCTCGTTGTTGCCGACGCCCGCTCGCGGGCAGTGAGACGACGAATTGCGAAGCAGGTTGCCGGTCTCGACGCTGACCGCGAGCGGGAAGCGTTGCAATGGATCGAGACAATCTCCGAATTTGATGCAGATGCAACGCGGTGATGTGGTGATCGTCGCCGCGGCGGGTGACTACGGCAAGCCCCGTCCGGCCGTCATCGTCCAGACGGACGCCTTTCCGGAGAACCATGCCTCGGTGGTGGTCTGCCAGCTGACTTCCGATCTGGTGGACGCCCCCGATTTTCGCGTTAGCATTGAACCGGGACCCAAAAACGGATTGCGGCTCAAATCGCAAGTGATGGCCGACAAGCCGGTTACCGTCAGACGCGAACGGATCGGACAGAAGATTGGACATCTCGGCAACCAGGACATGACTCGGCTCGGAATTGCTTTGGCGTTTGTCCTGGGGCTCGCCGATTAGCTCGTAAGGCGGATTCATTTGTTAAGTCTGGCGCCAGAGGGGCGCTGATGTCCGGCGAAAATTTCCTGCCGCCAAAACGGGGACCTAATATGAAGGACGCAGTCAACTTGCTTAGCACGGGACTGGCGGGTCGGCACGATCTTGTTTGCCGCGCCTGCACGGGCTCAGACCTACGATCCAAACTACCCGGTTTGCCTTCAGATCTACGACGATATGGTGCACTTCTACTTCGAATGCGGCTACACTTCGATGGCCCAGTGCGCGGCGTCGGCGTCGGGCCGATCCGCCCAGTGCGTGGTCAATCCATATTATGCCAAGCCCGGTCCGCGCAAAAAGCGGTCCCGCAAGTAACGGCAAGCTTTACGCCGGGACGGCGAATTACGCCGGAGCCTGTCATCGGGCCGCGCTTTGCGCGGACCCGTTGGGCTCCAATCCGCCCTGCGGGCCTAAAGCCACGAGCAAACCAGCAACAAATTCGCTGCGCACGCCACCACTAGCGCTATCAGCAGCGCGACGTGTAATCGCTCGCCGGAAGTCTTGAGGGTCGTTCCCATGGCGGCGGAAACATCCGGCGATTCTGCGCGCGGAGTCTCGGGCATTATTTTTCGCGGATTCAGGATTTATTTACGATTTGGGGACTTGCCCGTCACATTTGGAGCCGCGACTCAGTTCGGCTCTCAGCTTCGACCGTAACGCCGTCAAACGGCGCTCAGGCGACTTTGCGCTGGTCCTGCAATTGAAGTTCCAGGTCTTCAACCAGTTGGGCCAGCCGCTCTCTCGTGAGGGCGTCCGTAGGCTCCAGCGCCAGCCGCCGGGCCTGCTCCAACTTCCGCTCCAGTTCTTGACGGTTCATGCGTGTCATTCCAGCGCTCCTGCCAATTGGACGGCGGGGTTGCTTAAAATGTTCATGAACTTCTTTACGAGTCGTTAATTCCTGCCTTCTTGTGTGACCTACCGCACGAATCGGTATCCTGCCACCCGATCAGGACGAATTGCCAAGCTCCATCTCCACCTTGAGCGCTGCGATCCAGCAAATGTCGATTTTCACCTCCGCCCGGTTCGCTATGGCTGCGGCATTGTGAATGTCGTGGCACCGTTGCGGCTTGCGCTACCTGAACGTGACAATGTCGTTCAGCCAGAAATTGACACCGGCGCCCGAAAGCGATTCACACTTGCCTGGATCGTCAGAGACGTCGGCGGTCAACTGCACCGGATTTGGGGTCACCTTCGCGGTCGCGTGTGAATTGGAGTCGAGGCTCACCTCGATCTGCCAGGTTGTCACGGCACGGCGAAAGAACAGGTTGGGTTTGTCCAGACTCTGGACGCATACGTAGGTCTCAAACTTCCACAACGCATGCGCCTCATTCAGGTCCAGGCCCCTCGTCTTGTGATCCTTAAGCCACCAGCCGGGGCTTGGAGAATCATTTATCGAGATGCGACCGGGCCCATTCGCGCTCGGTGCGAAGGTGAGGGGAGCGCCCGACGCATACCAGGAGGGACAGGTTTGGGCGACGCCGACGCAATCGGCCTTTGGCGGCGGGTCGCTGGCCGTGTCCGCATTTAGCGAATTTTGCTTGATGTTTGGAGGAGCACCACCGGCGTACTTTCCGACACTCCTCTGGCCGCCGGTACCTGCGGGTTCTTCTTGGCGGCTTCGGCCGATGAAGCTGAGAGGGCAAAGGCGGCGATGGCAATGAACGACAAAAACTTGGTCATTATTTCCTCCTGAAAAAACAGTAGCAACTACCGGTAACAGAAAATTATCGACACTCTCCAATTTAAATTAGGACACCGTCCTTGCCGTACTCCGGGCACCTGGCTGCGCGCTATGAGCCCACGCCCCAAAACGGGCCGTAGAAGATCAACTCAGCCTCGCGCCTCCACGAACGCGATCAGTTCGTCGCGGTCATCGTCTGACATGACAGTGCACCTCGCTTCCTCGATGCGCTCTCGGAAATAGTCTTTCCAGCCCTTCAAATCCTGCGGCATTACGATCTCTCTTTCGTTGGTCATGATGTTGCTCTCCATTCCCCATATCCCTGAAGCCTTCGCGCCGGCCATCGTGACGCTTGTGGCGCGCAGGTGGTCAATCGTAAACCTAAGTATGATCGTCTCAAACAAATGTACGGCACTGATGAACGTCCGTGCAATGGTCCGATCCGCCTCTCTGTGATTGCTTGTAGTTCGACGGCGCTATGCCGTTCGAACCGGGATTGTGGAGGCGAAATGCTGAGCAAAGATTATTTGGAAACGGCACGGACCATACTCCGGGCGGCCCAAACAATGACGGACCAACACGTTGCGGGTCAGCTTAAGGCGCTTGCTGAGAACTATGAGCGGCGAGCTGAGAAAGCCGCACACGCTGATGCGGCCAAGGCATTGGCTCGGTCAGCTGCTCGCGAATGTGAAGCACTATCATGAACGTCACCATCCAGAAGCTTAACGGCTTGTGGCACCTCATCGTCGGGTCGTGTCAGATCAGGACTCCGTTCTTGGAAACACAGGACCGCGCGCCGGTGGTTGCGTACGCGCGCCAGGTCTACCCGGGCGCCAAGATCCTCGAACGCGACTGACGGTGAAGAAGGGATTGGGCGTCTCCCGAGACCGCCTGCAAGCCTTGCTGGCGTCCAATGCTGAATTAAAGAAGGTTTTAATGGTAACGGTGCGGTTGTCTCTTATCTAAACATTGTCTGTCCGTTGTGCGGATCATGAATGATACACAAGGAGCCGATGACATGAGCGATCATGATGAATGGATCAGCTATTCGCACTGGGGCATGTTTTCACTGTAACGAAAATCCCCGCTGCGATCAGGTCCAGGCGCTCAATAATATCGCAGCGGTCGAATTGATCTAGCCAGACAATTCACGCTTCTACTGCAGCTGCCAGCAAACAAATACGACACGCCGGAGGTCAGGCTTGTGCGCCCAAAGAAACGGTCTGCATTAATCAAGCCTTCGCTACTCATGGAGGTTACCAGCCACACGGCGATGGGCGTTGCCGTCGGTCTCGCCTTTGCGTTTCTCGTCACCCACATCACCGCGTTGGGCATCGCGACCTTGATCAATTATAGCCCAGCTCCAGATGCCGTTATGCTGATGTTCGTGGGCACATGCGCCATAACCTTCGGTATCGGAGCGACCCTGACGGGGTTAGCAATCACGTTGACTGAAGATCCTGATACCACGCGGCGCGAATAGCCGTTGCGGTTAGTGTTACCGGCCTGACCTCCGCACTCGAACCAAGGGCGAGGCTCCAATGGCCGGTTTTGCCGGGTTAGCTCACGCGCTGAATGGCCCGGGTCCCCTAGCCGCCGCCCCACCGCGGCGGCGTGAGTTGTTAAATAAAGTCAGGCTCTTCTTTCGCAACATATTCTCCGGGGAAGCAATTCCACCGGATCGGTCCCTATTCCACAGTCGCTTCCTGCGCAGATCCTCAGCCCCAATAGCAAGATTTGATCACGCCTTGGTCTTTTCCAGGATGTCAGCGACCCGCCGCAACACACCCGGAAGGTCGGCAAAGAAGCTTTCGTGACCGAGCGGGTAAAAGAACTTGCGCAAATAACTTTCAACACGCGAGTCGTCCAATGACAATTTGTCAGTCCTCACATCGAAGCGCACTGAAGGAAGGGGAAGGAAGGCCTGGTAACTTCCTATGCGCTGCGCAGATGCCATGGCTGCGCTAATTCCCGACGGACCTGGACTCAATTTGGGAATCGGATTCGGTGCCGTGGTGGTGCAAAACACCGTCCCGTTGGAATTGATATCATCAAATTTGCTGTACTGCCGCTGCACGTCCCATGTATTCGCCCCTACTGTGATGTTGTCCGCTTCACCGTTGCATATGTCGCCATTTTCATCACTGGTCGGCCCCCACCATCCCTTCTGAAACTTCGGATCGGTGCACATTTCTATGAATTCGTGGCTCGTCACCTGGGTCCGACGCTGTTCCTGCGTCTGGGCGAGATGTAGCGAGCAAGACGCGTCGTTTGCGCAGGAATTCCTCAGGCATAGATCATTCAGGCCAGGAATGACCGCATAATAGAAAGGATTGCCCGCAGCAGTAGTAAAGTCGAAATGATAGCCGAAAGCATTATCGCCAGCCGGCTCGCACATCACTATTCCCAGATTGGGGTCATTGACCCCCGTATTTTCATCAAGGAAAATAATAAGCACGTTGGTGGTGTTGTTGTGGGGAGGTTCGGGTATTGCGCCCGAGTTGATAGCCGATTGAATGATGTTATGAATATCGGTGTCTTTCAGAGCGGCAGGAACGCTGCTGATGAAGGAGGCTTGAATGAAGAGTCCACTTCCCTTGCCGCTGCCGACTCCATATTGGCTCAGCACATTCATGTATTCGCTGTTGACCAAGTCGGTGAGAAACTGACTTAGGCGTCCCGCTTCTTGAATGTGAGCTGGATCGGACAGCCACAATGAGCCCCAAAAGCTTGTATAGATTAATGGGCACGTTATGACAGGGCCGCCGTTATAGATGAAGTCTCCGTGGAGAGGTGCTACCGGTCCCATCGCGGGCGCTTCGGGTTGCCCCTCGAGCCACGGGAGGCGTTCGGCCTGTCCTTTCGCGCTGACCCCGCCAACGTTCCTTCCCGAGCGACTTTCCTCCGGAGTACCCTTCACAGGTCGATCTTGCGCGGACACACCTCCAACCTTGCGGTTCTTTCCCTGCGGGCTCATGATATGCTCCTTGCTTTCGCTTTGCCTTTGTCCTGATTTCAATAAGTCTCCTTGGATTCGGCGCGGTCACTGACACGCTCACGACATCTTCGAGCGATGGAAATGCCAACGACGCTCGCGCTCGAAAGATCGTTGTCGGCCATTCCGCTTTCGCCACAGGCATGCGTCCCGCACGACGTATGGTCGTTCGGGAATTCAAGAAAAGCTGATGAATGGCGGGGGAGCGAAATACTGACCATTGCAAGCCCCATGAGTCACCACGCACGGGCGACATTCCGGATCGGCTGCGCTGGGATACGGACCCATTAAGGTCTACTATACTACAACGTGTATCTCGTTGAAACTGTTTTCCGCCTAAAGTTGCTGAGATCCGCTGTGTCATGTTGTCACAAAGCGGACCCGTCGCATGGGTAAAAGTTTTTTGCATCGTCGGCGAACGATGTCGGACGGTGGAAAACGGTGACGGTGGAGGAGGTGGCGCGCTCGGAGAGATTCGAACTCCCGACCCTCGGATTCGAAGTCCGATGCTCTATCCAGCTGAGCTACGAGCGCGTGCGAGAGCCTCGATTACCAGACTTGGGCTGACAGGGCTACCCAGGGAAAACGCCAAAATTGCTTGGTCATAGCCGGGCGCCTGTCCCCGACTTGATCGGGATGGCGCCCGGGCATGACGGGGGAGAAGCCTCTCGGTCACCCGAACACCGCGTCCGGCAGCCACAGCGTCAGGATCGGCACGTAGGTGATGATGCCGAGCACGATCAACAGCAGGATCAGAAACGGCAGGATGCCGCGGATCACCTCGCCGATCGGCGCGGACGAGATGGTCGAGAGCACGAACAGGTTGAGCCCGACCGGCGGATGCACCAGGCCGATCTCCATATTGTGGGTGAAAATGATCGAGAAATGCACGGGATCGACGCCGAGCGGTTTCAGTGCCGGCGCCAGGA
Organism: Bradyrhizobium sp.; assembly: GCA_035602495.1. Lineage (GTDB taxonomy): Bacteria > Pseudomonadota > Alphaproteobacteria > Rhizobiales > Xanthobacteraceae > Bradyrhizobium. Next base: position 2,541 of record DATNMT010000362.1, on the reverse strand, counting down.
TCGGCAGCACCAGCAATAATGTCGCAGTGACTTCAAGGAAGCAGCCAAGAAGCAGCAGCAAGCCATTGATGATCAGAAGGAACTGCCAGGTCGCAAAGCCGTGGCCGACCACGAAGGTGACAAGCTGGTTGGGGATGCCGGACTCCGTCATCCAGTGCCCGAAGGCGAGCGCGGTCGCCACGATCAGCATGATGGTGCCGGCCGAGCGGATGCCGTCGGTGATCACTTTCAGCGTCTCTGTCCAATGAAAGCCGCGATAGAAGATCAGCGACACCAACAGCGCCACCGCCGCCGACAGCGCCGCCGCCTCGGTGACCGTGACGACGCCGCCATAGATGCCGACCGTCACCACCAGCGGCACGGCGAGTGCCGGCACCGCGCGCGCGGTGACCCGCAGCCGGTCGGTGAGCGGCAGCGACGGCTCGACAGGAAAGTCGCGCCGCCGCGCATCGTACAGCACCCAGGCCGCAAACACGAACGCCTGCAGCAGCCCCGGCAGCACGCCGGCAAGGAACAGCCGCGGCACCGATTGCTCGGCGACGATGCCGTAGAGAATGAGCGCCAGGCTCGGCGGCACCACGATGCCGATGGTGCCGGAGGCGCCGACCACCCCTAACGCAAACGAGCGGGGATAGCCGCGCTCGATCATCGCCGGCACCAGGATGGTGCCCATTGCCAGTGCGGTGGCGACGCTGGAGCCGCAGATCGCCGCGAACAGCGTGCAGGCGACCACCGTGACCAGGCCAAGCGAACCGCGGATGCCGCCGAGCCAGGCGGTGGCGACATCGACCAGCGCCTTGGCGACGCCGCCGGAGCGCATGAAGGCCGCCGCCATCACGAACAGCGGCAGCGCCATCAGCGTCGTCGAGTTGAGCTTGTTGATTACCATCTGCGCCGCCCCGATCAGGGGCTGGCCGGTGGCGATATAGAGAATGCCGGCGCACATGCCGAGCACCAGGAAGATCGGCATGCCCGCGGCGAGCAGCCCGAAGAACAGCAGCAGAAACAGGAGGGTCAGCATGCGGGGACCGGCGATCCCCTCTAGCGGTCGGGATGCGGAGCGGCGAGGCCGCTCGGCATCTCTTCGTGAAAGACGTGACCGACCGTCATCGTCGCGGGATCGAAATAAAGCGTAAAGCGAACCAGGCGCATCAGGTAGCGCAGCAGCATCAGCGCGCTGCCGACCGGCAGTGCGAGATAATAGACCCACATCGGGAACTGCAGATCGGTCGAACTGGTTTCATCGATCAGGAGCGAAGTGTCGACGATCTGCCAGCCGTACCAGACCAGGGCGGTGCAGAACACCACGGCAACCAGGCAATTGAAGATCTCGACGAGGCGCAGATAGCGCGGCGGCAACAGCCGCAGCACCAGATCGGGCCGGACATGGCCGTCGCGCCGCACCAGCTGGCTGGAGACGATCATGATCGCCCAGATGATCAGATAGACGATCACTTCCTCGGCGTAGCTGATGGCGCGCGCGGGATCGAAATAGCGTCCGATCACCTGTAACAGCCCGATCACCAGCGCGATCAGGCCGAGGAGACCCACCAGCGTCTCCTCGATCTTGTCCCACCAGTGCAGCGCGACGGCGGCCCTGACCCAGGCCACGGTCTAGCTGCCGCTGCCGGCTTCGGCCATGATCAGCTTGACCATTTCGGGCGAGACCTTGATGTCCCTGGCCACCTGGTCCTGTTCCGCCATCATCTTCTTGCGCTCGGCTGCGCTTTCCTCGGCGCTCGGATCGGAGAATTTGATGCCGTGCTCCATTAGCGTCACCCGCGCCCTGGTCTGGGCGGCGACCATGTTGGTGCGATAGGTCGGCACATTCTGCGCCCACAACTCGCTCATCATCTTCTGCTGGTCGGGTGAGAGCTTGTCCCAGAACACCTGGCTCAGAAGCGGAATGTATTCGGCGATCCACTGGTGATCTTCGAGCGCGTATTTGACGCCGGCGTCCCAGAGTTTGGCGCTGACCAAACTTTCGTTCGAACTGACCAGGCCGTCGAAAGTGCCCTGCGACAGCGCCAGCGGCACGTTGGGCCATGCCGTGGTGTTGGGGATGGCGCCGAGGAAGCGGGCACGCCAGGCTTGTCCCGCGCCGCCGGAATTGCGGATCTTCATGCCCTTGAGATCGGCAAGGCTGCTGATCGGCTTGTTGGACGAGTACCAGTTCTGGAAGCCCAGATCGAGATAGGGACCGAGCACATGCGAGCGCAGCTTCTGCTGGATCTGGGCATTGAGGAACTGGCCGGGCTTGCCGTCGATGATCTTGTGGATGAGGTCGATCGGCTGGCCGTACAGCACCGGAAGCTGGAAACAATCCGCATCCGAAACGATGCCGGTAATGGTCCAGCTGCCGGGAGCCGCCATCTCGACCTGGCCCTGGATCAGCGCCTTGCCGACTTCGAGATCGGGATAGAGCTGGCCGCTCTCGAACACCTCGGTCTTGATCTTGCCGTTCGAGGCGGCCTCGACCTTGCCGAGATAATCCTTCAGCGAGACATTGCGCAGATGCGACGGCGCGGTGTCGAGCGACAG
>DATNMT010000343.1:0-3877 GCA_035602495.1 Bradyrhizobium sp. | reverse complement strand
CCGCCCCGCCGCTGGCGCAGCCGCCCAGCGCGCAGCCGATGACAAGCATGACGGCCATCGCCGCGCGCGGCGCCATCCGGCATGCCCTCGCGGCCCGAAATAAAGTTGCTGAAATGTCCCTCATCGCGCCCCGAGCGATATCGTTAAAACGCGTTAAGGTCTAGGGCAGCGGAGCAACGGTTCGTGACAAGGATGGCGAAACGGCTTGGATCGTCCTGCCAGGTGCTATGGTCCGGGCAGCTGCAACGCACGCCAGCAGTTCAGATCGCAGAACGGCTGAACGGGGACGCCGTTGCCGTCCTGAAACGATTCCAGCGCCTTCAGAGTATCGTTATTGAAGGAGCCGTTGGCGCCGGTCGAGCCGACCGAATAGCCATTGTCGATCAGGGCGGTCTGCATTTTTGTCACGAGGTCGCCGGTATCGCCGGGGCGCAGGGGAAGGCCCGCCATTTCAGGAATCTCCATGTAAGCGGCAATGATGCCGGTCGAAGTGTTGTGCAACTAAAGGGCGAATACAAGCGTCGTCGCCGCAATAGTTCAGAATTCCCGCGGGTTCCCCTGTCGGGGAACGCTGGCGGGTTGCTCACGTCGCAGAATTCAGCGTTCCAGCGCGATGGCGTGGACGTGCCGGCCGTAGTCCGGCTCCTTGCGATGCACCGAGCGGCGGTAGCTGTAAAAACGTTCGTCGGAATAGGTATCGACGCCGATATCGTCGATCATCAAGACGCCGGCGTTTTCCAGCCGCATCCGGATATAGCCGGCGAGATCGAACATCGCATGACCCTCGCGCGGCGCCGGAAGGAAGAACGGCGCGTTCTCGGCATCGGCCTCGACAAAGCGCTCGACGAATTCGCCGCCGACTTCGTAGGAGTGCTGGCGGATCAGCGGGCCGATGGCGGCGACGATACCGGCGCGCTCGGCGCCAAGCCTTTCCATCGCCTCGACGGTGGATTCGACAATGCCGGTCAGCGCGCCTTTCCAGCCGGCATGCGCCGCACCGATCACGCGCGCACCGGGATCGACCAGCAGGATCGGCCCGCAATCGGCCGCGGTGACGCCGATGGAAAGTCCCTCGGTGCGGGTGACGATGGCGTCGGCGCGCGGCCGCGCCGGGCCTCGCCAGGGACCGGTGGCCACCGCCGCATCCGGCGAATGGATCTGGTGCACGCTGAGAAAATGGCTGGGCGTGACCGCCATCTCCTCCGCCATGCGGCGGCGGTTTTCCGCCACATGCGCCGGATCGTCGTTGGAGCCGATACCGCCATTGAGGCTGTCATAGAGGCCGCCGGACACGCCGCCCTCGCGGGTGAAGAATGCGTGGCGCAGGCCGGGAATGGCCGAGAGCAGCGGCGAGGCCAGCCTCATGATGCCTCGGCCCGGCTGTCCTGCTTCTCGTCGGCAAAACCCGCGAGCGAGGTGAGATGAGGCTCGGAAACCCCCAGCACCTTGAACATCTGCCCCATGCCGCCGCGGCCGCCGCCGATCAGCCGTTGCATCGCGCCGGAAATATCCTCGGAAACCTCGTGGCTGGCTTTGGCCATCAGCGTCAGCGCGCGGGTTTCGATGCCGAGCCGCCTCAGGAAGTCGCCTTGCGGCACCGGACCGTGCACGCGCGCGCCGAGATCGTCGGCGGCCCGCGCCAGCGCCTGAAAATCGACATGCGCGGTGACGTCGGCCTGACCGGGATGTTTCAGGGGATCGGTGAAGCTGTGGCGGGCGATGGCCTGAAAGGTGTCGCCGGCGTCGCTGCGGACGTGGCCGTAATCGATGATCAGCGCGGCGCCGTCCTGGTCGCGGACGCGGCTCGCGATCTTCATGATCTCGGCGTCGGGCCGCCATTCGAACACGGCGCCGATCGGGGCGGCACGCACCAGCGGCGGCAGCAGCACCTCGAAGCGCGGGGTGGGCTCGGCGGCCATGCCGAACCCGAGCTTGCCGTTGACGTCGATCTCCACCGTGCGCTCGTGCCAGCCGGTCTCCTGCTTCACCACCTGGTGGATCGGCAGCACGTCGAAATATTCATTGGCGAAGATCACCGCCGGTCCGTCGGGGATGTCGTCGATGCCTTCGTGCCAGGCGATGTTGCGCACACCCGACAGCGTCGTCTTCTGCTTCTCCCGCAGCACCGGATTGATCTCGACCAGATGGACGCTGAGCGACTGATAGAGCGGCGGCAGCACCCGCAGCGCGCGCAATGCATCCGCCATCATGGTGCCGCGGCCGGGTCCGAGTTCGATCAGCCGCAGCAGCGGCGGCGAGCCGATCGCCTTCCACACCGAGGCCGCCCACAGCCCCAACAGTTCGCCGAACATCTGGCTCACCTCGGGGGCGGTGGTGAAATCGCCCTCGCGTCCCAGCGGATCGCGCGAGACGTAGTAACCGAATTTCGGATGCGTCAGGCACTGTTCCATGTAGCGCCAGACCGGCATCGGCCCGGACGCCTTGATCAGCTTCTTGAGCTCCGACTGCAGCGGCGAATATTCGGTCACGGCCCTGCCTTGAAAATGGACTGGTACTTAATTCGGCGACTTCCGGCGCCATGCCAATACAATAATGATAACACCTGCAATTACCATCGGCACCGACAGCAGCATACCCATGGTCAGCCCGCCCCACAAAAATCCGAGTTGCGGGTCCGGCTCGCGGAACATCTCGCCGGTGATGCGGGCGAGGCCGTAAATCGCGATAAAACTGCCGAGGATCAGGCCCGGCCGCTTCAGGGCGCCGAAACGGATCATCACCGCCAGAATTGTAAACAACAAAATTCCTTCGAGTCCCGCCTCGTAAAGCTGGCTGGGATGGCGCGGCAATGGTCCGCCGTTGGGAAATACCATCGCCCAGGGCAGGCTTGGATCGGCCGGCCGCCCCCATAATTCGCTGTTGATGAAATTGGCGATCCGCCCGAGCAGCAGTCCGATCGGCCCGACCGCGGTAGTGATGTCGCCGAGCGACAGGATCGGAATGTCGTGCTGCCGACAGAACAGGATCACCGCGGCGACGCAGCCGAGAAAGCCGCCATGGAACGACATGCCGCCCTTCCACAGCTGGAAAATCTCGACAGGATGCTCGACGAAGAACGGCAGATTGTAAAACAGCACATAGCCGGTGCGCCCGCCCACGATGATCCCGAGCGTCACCCAGAGAATGAAATCGTCCATCTGCGGCAGCGTGATCGGCGCCGGTCCGCCCCACAGTTTTTCGTTCTTGATCAGTGAGCGCGCATAGATCCAGCCCAGCACGATGCCGCCGATATAGGCCAGCGCGTACCAGCGGATCGCGATCGGCCCGATGGCGATGGCGATGGGATCGAAGACCGGAAAGGCGATGGTGAGGAAGGGCATCTGGCCTGCGGCTTATGACGAAAGATTGCGGCGATAGAGCGCCAGCAGCCGTTCCCAATGCCGCTCGGCCGCGTCGCGATCGTAAACCGGCCGCTTCGGAAACGCGAAGCCGTGATGGACGCCGGGATAAATCTCGACTTCGGCATTGGCGCCGTCGGCCTTCATTTGCTGTTTTACTTTCTCGACGATCTCCATTGGCGCGTAGACGTCGGTCTCGGCGCAACCGAAATAGAGTTCGGCCCTGGTTTTTCGGCCCGCAAGGTGCGGACTGTGGGGCCGGTCGGTGGCCAGTTGCACGCCGTAGATCGAGGCCGCGGCCTTGACGCGTCCGGGAAAATGCGTCGCGGCGTTGACGGCGTATTGTCCGCTCATGCAATAGCCGACGGCGCCGACAATGTCGGTGCGCGCGGCGGCCTGACCGTCGGCATAGGCCAGCAGCGCCTTAGTATCCTCCATGACCAGGGGAATGTTGATCGAGGCCATCAGCTGGAACATGCGCTTGCGCTCGGGCGCTTCCGGGTCGGCCGGCAGCGGCC
>DATNMT010000331.1:0-3723 GCA_035602495.1 Bradyrhizobium sp. | reverse complement strand
GGCTGGCGGGCGCGATGGCGTTCGCGCTGGCAAGTCCCGCGTTGGCGGGCGATACCATCAAGATCGGCTTTGTCTCGACGTTCAGCGGCCCGACCGCCGTGATCGGCAACGACATGCGCAATTCATTCGAGCTCGCGCTCGATCATCTCGGCCGCAAGATGGGCGGCAAGCCGGTCGAGGTGATCTACGAGGACGACGGACAGAAGCCGGATGTCGGCAAGCAGAAGACCGAGAAACTGGTGCAATCCGATCATGTGGATTTCATCGCCGGTTATATCTGGTCGAACGTGCTGCTCGCCTCGCTCAAGACGGCGGTCGATTCCCAGACCTTCCTGATCTCGGCCAACGCCGGACCGTCGCAGCTCGCCGGCGATCTGTGCTCGCCTTATGTGTTCTCGACCTCCTGGCAGAACGACCAGACGCCCGCGGCGATGGGCCTCTACATGAACCAGAAGGGCGTCAAATCGGTGTTCCTGATCGGCCCGAATTATGCGGCCGGCAAGGACATGCTCGCCGGCGTCAAGAGTACCTTCAAGGGCGAGATCAAGGGCGAGGAATATACGGTGTGGCCGAGCCAGCTCGACTTCTCGGCCGAACTGTCGAAGGCGCGTGCGTCCGGTGCGGCATCGATCTTCGTGTTCTATCCGGGCGCTGCCGGCGTGCAGTTCCTCAATCAATATGCGCAGGCCGGGCTCAAGGAACAGATGCCGCTCTACACGGCCTTTACCATCGACGAATTGTCGTTGCCGCTGCAGAAGGACAATGCGATCGGCGTGCCCGGCGCGCAGGAATGGGTGAACGACCTGCCGAACGACCAGAACAAGAAGTTCGTCGCTGATTACCGCAAGAAGTACCCGAACCTGCGCCCGACCTATTACGGCGCGCAGGCCTATGACGCCGCGCAACTGATCAACAGCGCGGTGGTGGCGGTCGGCGGCGACACCGGCAAGAAAGACGCGATGAAGGCGGCGATGGAGAAGGCGGATTTCAAGTCGCTGCGCGGCGCCTTCAAATACGGCAACAACCACATTCCGATCCAGAACTTCTATCTGCAGGACGTGGTCAAGGACGCCGACGGCGCGCTGTCGCTGAAAACGGTCGCCACCATCGTCAAGGACAATCAGGACAACTTCCACGACAAATGCCCGATGAAGTGATCGCGGCTCCTGTAAAACCAGCGGCGGCGCTTGCGCGCGGCCGCTGTTTTCCTTTCGGCACATGTTTTGCAGCCCGATTCCAAGACGAGATAATACTTCTTAGATTGGTGGCTTCATCCTTCGAGACGGCGCCTTGCGCCTCCTCAGAGCGTGTGAATGTTTTGTTCTTCAGCGTTTGCAATGACCGGCGCGGTGTGATTCGGTCGATGTGGTAGCTGCATCGGTGAGATGACGATGGCCGACGAAGGTTTGTTCGAGGAACTGCCTGAACAGAAGAGACCGCAGCCCGAGGGTCGCGGGGCGCCACGACTGCGAGTTCCGGAGCGCAGCCAGATCGATACGCATTGGGCGGCGCTGGACGATCTGATACCGGATGACCATCCGGTACGCGCGGTCTGGGCCTTTGTTGGCGGGCTTGATCTGTCAGCGCTTCACGAAGCGATCCAAGCGCGCGAAGGGCAGCCGGGCCATCCGCCGGCTGCGCCGGAACTGCTGATGGCGCTTTGGCTATGGGCCACGATCGATGGCGTCGGCAGCGCCCGCCGGCTGGATCAATTGTGTCAAGACCATCTGGTCTACCGCTGGATCTGCGGTGGCGTTTCCATGAATTATCATGGCTTGTCCGACTTCCGGATCGCACATCGGGCGGTTCTGGATCAGTTGTTGGCGCGCGGTGTCGCCTCGCTGGTGGAAGCCGGATTGGTGTCGCTGGATACCCTGGCGCAGGACGGATTGCGGGTGCGCGCAGCTGCCGGGACAGGTTCGTTCCGCCGGCGTAAGCGACTGGAGGAACTGCGGACGGCGGCGCAGGCGCGGGTGGCCCGGTTGCGCGCCGAACTCGAAGCTGATCCTGGCTCGGGCGACAAGGGACGACGCGCGGCGCAAGAACGGGCGGCGCGCGAGCGCGAGGCCCGTATCGCGGCGGCCCAAGAGCGCATGGCAGAGCTGGAGGCGGAACGGGCTCGCCGGGAGAAGACGAATAAGAAGGAAGTGATCAAGCAGAAGGAGCCGCGTGCTTCGACGACAGACACCGAGGCACGGGTGATGAAGATGGCCGATGGCGGCTTCCGTCCCGCTTACAACATGCAAATCGTGGCTGAGCCGAACAGTCAGGTGATCGTCGCTGTCGACATCGACACCAGCGGCTCGGATCGCGGCTTGGCGCGCCCGGCAATCGAGGCCTTGCGCGCTCGCGGCTATCGGCCTTCCGACTATCTGGTCGACGGGGGATTCACCAAAAACGACGATATCGAGTGGGCGCATGCAACCGGGACGACATTGTGGTGTCCGCCCGGGTACACCAAGCACGGCACCGATTCATATGCGCCGAAGCCGGGCGACAGCGCCGCCGTGGCCGATTGGCGCAAGCGCATGGCGAGCGATCTCGGCAAAAAAATCTATCGACGCAGAGCCGAGCACGAATGCATCAATGCCCGTGGCCGGCGCATGGGCCTCCAGCAGCTCACGGTCCGCGGCAAAGACAAGGCCTGCACGGTTCTGCTGTGGTTCGCGCTGGCCCACAACATGCTGCGCAGCTTCGCACTGGGCGCGGCCGCCCAGGTTCCGGCATAACAACGGATAGACAACAGGTAGAAAGGACGCTCAAGGATCAAAGCGAAATCCAGCCGGTGGCTCGAACCAGCGGAGCCAGCGTGCTCGGCGATGCCTGCCAACGGCTCCGCGACGGAGCCAAAAATACATTCTCAGCCTCTCAGGATGACGTTCGTTATCTTGATGCTTGGTTCTAAAGGAAGTCTGCACGGCCATGTCCCTTCGCCTGATCTTCATGGGCACGCCCGATTTCTCGGTGCCGACGCTGCTCGAACTCGTGGCCCATGGCCATGAGATGGCGGCCGTCTATACCCGCGCGGCAAAACCCGCCGGGCGCGGCATGAAGCTGCAGGCAACACCGGTCGAACAGGAGGCGCGGCGACTCGGCATTGCCGTGGAAACACCGACCACGCTGAAGACGCCGGAAGCGCTGGAGGCGTTTCGCGCGCACGATGCGGATGCGGCCGTGGTCGTCGCCTATGGCATGATCCTGCCCCAGGCCATTCTCGATACCCCAAAGCTGGGCTGCTTCAACCTGCATGCCTCGCTGTTGCCGCGCTGGCGCGGGGCGGCGCCGATCAACCGTGCCATCATGGCAGGCGATGCCGAGACCGGCGTGATGGTGATGAAGATGGATGCCGGCCTCGATACCGGCGACGTGGCGATGGCCGAGCGTCTGGCGATTACCGATACGATGACCGCGGCCGATCTGCACGATGCGCTGGCGCCGCTTGGCGCCGATCTGATGGTGCGCGCCATGGGCGCGCTGGAACGCGGCAAGCTTCAGCTGACCAAGCAAAGCGATCAGGGCGTCACTTATGCTGCCAAAATCGACAAGGCCGAGGCGCGGATCGACTGGGACAGACCTGCGCGCGCTGTGCTGCGTCATATTCACGGTCTGTCGCCATTTCCCGGTGCGTGGTGCGAGATGCCAATCGAAGGCAAGCCGGTGCGGGTCAAGATCCTGCGCTGCGCGATGGCCGACGGCTCGGGCGCGCCGGGCGAAGTGCTCGAC
>DATNMT010000319.1:0-2735 GCA_035602495.1 Bradyrhizobium sp. | reverse complement strand
CGCGTGGAGCCGGCGCGTCAGGGTGACCTGCAGGGCATAGGCGAGGAAGGCGATGAAGATATGGGCTTCGATTCGGCTTTCGTCGTGATGGAAGATCGGGCGGATCGCCAGGTCCCCTTTCAGGTTCTTGAAGGCTTCCTCGATATCCCATAGCAGATGCCTCTTATAAGTTGACGGAATCCCGCGAGTCGCCGATTCTCGGCTACAAAGCGCTTCGCGAGGTCGGGCGCTGGCTTGGATCGCGCCATGGGACAACCGGATTCCCAGAGCGTTTGGGAGACGCTGACGCCGCAGCGGCGACGGAGCGTCGCACGGCTGTTGGCGCAACTGACCCTGCGTCGGATCCGGAGCCCATCGCGCCTGGAGGGGACAAGTGATGGACGGGGATCTCCCGCCGCGTCGGGCCGGCTTCACGCCCGAGAAGATCACGCGAGAGCATCAACAGCGGCTGGCGATCGTCTACATTCGTCAGTCGACGGCGCAGCAGGTTGAGCGCAATCAGGAATCGACCAAGCTTCAGTATGCGCTTGTCGATCGGGCGTTCCATTTCGGCTGGGCGCGCGAGACGATCGTGACCATCGACGACGATCTCGGCCGCTCCGGCAGCACCATCGAGGGGCGGCTCGGTTTCCAGCGGCTGGTGGCGGAAGTGGGACTCGGCCATGTGGGGTTGGTTCTGGGGATCGAGATGTCTCGGCTGGCGCGATCTTGCCGGGACTGGCATCAACTGCTGGAGATATGCGCGCTGTTCGACACGCTGATCGCCGATGTCGATGGCGTGTATGATCCGGCGAACTACAATGATCGCCTGCTGCTCGGTCTGAAGGGGACCATGTCGGAAGCTGAACTGCACATTCTCCAGGCGCGGATGCTGGCGGGCCGCAACGCCAAGGCCCGGCGGGGAGAACTCGGCAAGCCGTTGCCGATGGGTTACCTGCGCCGTCCTTCGGGCGAAGTCGCGCTCGACCCCGACGAGCAGGCGCAAGGGGTGATCCGTCTGGCATTCGATCTGTTCCAACGGGTTCGCACAGTGAGCGGGGTTCTGCGCTATCTCGTCGCGAACGACATCAAGATGCCGGTGCGTGCGTCCGGGGGACCGCGCAAGGGCGAACTGGAATGGCGCCGGCCCAGCCGGCCTTCGCTAGGGGATCTGTTCAGTAATCCGATCTATGCCGGCGTCTACGTATATGGGGTCCGGCCGATCGATCGGCGTCGCCACAAGCCCGGCCGACCGGGCAGCGGACGACGGCCGCCGCGTCTGGAGAGCGCCGAGGTCTTCCTGCCCGATCGCATGCCGGCCTACATCAGCTGGGATCAGTTCCAGCGCAATCAGGAACAGATCCGCTCCAATCGGACGAGCCAACTCGGTCCGGCGCGGTCGGGCGCCGCGCTGCTCTCCGGACTGATCGTATGCGGTCAGTGCGGATTGCGCATGACGGCCTCGTATAACAATGCGGGCCACGCGGCGCGCTACAGCTGCCAAGGCGCGCGCACGTCCTACGACGCGCCGTTCTGTCAGACGCTGAAGGCCGCGCCGGTGGATGGGCGGGTCACGCAGCTGATCCTGATGGCGCTGGAGCCGGCGGCGATCGAGGCCAGCTTGGCGGCGGCCGTCGATTTGGAGGCCGAGCGCAAAGCCCTCGACCAGCATTGGGGTCAGCGGCTCGAACGGGCGCGCCATCAGGTCGACCAGGGCCGCCGCCGTTACGCCAGCGTCGAGCCCGAGAATCGGCTGGTGGCCCGCACCCTGGAGCGTGACTGGGAGACGGCCCTGAGTGAGCAAGCGCGCCTCTTGGCCGATCATGAACGCTTCCTGCGTGAGCGGCCCCAAGCGCCCAGCCCCGCCGAACTGGCCGCCATCCAGGATCTGACCAGGGATCTACCCGCCCTCTGGCGGGCCGAGACGACGACCCGGCAAGAGCGTCAAACCATCGCCAGACTGTTGCTCGAGCGGGTCATCGTCACCGTGATCGGCGGCAGCGAGCAGGTTCGCCTCGACTGCCATTGGCATGGCGGGAACCGGACCGCGCATCGGTTGGCGCGGCCCGTCGCCAAGCTGAAAGCGCTCAGCACCTATCCGGATCTGGTCGCCCGGGTCCGCGAACTTCGTCGCAGGGGCCACAATTGCGTGGCGATCGCCGCGATCCTCAACCATGAAGGCTGGCGGCCGCCCAAGCGCCGCGACACCTTCAATGGCCCGATGGTGCGGCGTGTCTTGATCGGCGCTGGACTGATCGAGGCCAAGCGCCGAGCGCCGAGGGCCGTCCCCCAACGTCGCCCAGACGAATGGACGATCAATGAGCTCGCCGCCGAAATCGAGGCGCCCGCCGCGACGATTTACCACTGGGTCCAGAAAGGACGGCTAAGCAGCCGTTCGGTCAAAGTTCAGGGAACCTTCAACAAGCTGGTGACAGCGGACGCGGCCACCATCGCCCAACTCAAGGTCGCCCGCGCAACGCCGCTGCCATTCCGTCGCGCCCTGCTTCCCCCCGCCAACCCCAACCCTCCAACCCTTGATTCTTGAGAGTCGCCATGTCTGGTCGATGTCCACGGCGACGAGTTGAACGTAGTATTGCCATAAGACGGCCGGATCGTTGTCGGTCAGATTCGTGCGCAGCAGATAGCGCCCCTCCCGCCGCCTGGCGATTCGCAGTTTCTGGCGATTGAGGGAGAAGGTCAGCGCGGCGCTCTCCTTGTCGAGCGCGACTTCGACCAGACGCCATGCGGTCGGCGCC